>NZ_JBSGXP010000160.1:0-20119 GCF_053610105.1 Kitasatospora sp. NPDC054939
CGGGTCCGGCGGGACGGCGGGCGCCGGCGGGGCGGCCGGGTCCGGCAGGGCGGCGGCCGGGTCCGGCAGGGCGGCGGCCGGGTCCGGCGGGGCGGCGGCCGGGCCGAAGACCGCGCGGTAGTCCGGGTCGGACCAGAGCCGGGCGTGCGGGGCGAGGGCGCGGATCCGGCCGCCGTCCAGCCAGGCCACCAGATCGCAGCGGGCGGCGGTGGCGGCGCGGTGGGCGACCACCAGCCGGGTGCGGTCCCCGAGCAGTTCGGTGACGGCGCGGCTGACCTGTGCCTCGGTCGCGGTGTCCAGTCCCGAGGTGGCGTCGTCCAGGACGTGCACCAGACCGGGGCGGACCAGGGCCCGGGCCAGGCCCAGCCGCTGGAGCTCGCCGCCGGACATCGGGGCCCGGTCGAGCGGGGTGTCGTAGCCCTCCGGGAGCCGGCGCACGAAGCGGTCGGCGTGCGCGGCGCGGGCGGCGCGGACCGCGTCCGCCCGGGTCAGGCCGGGCCGGCCGCAGGTGATCGCCTCGTGGACCGTCCGCCCGTGCAGGACGGGCCGTTCGAAGGCGTAGACGACCAGGCTGTGCAGCTGGGCCGGGTCCAGCTCGGCCACCAGGACGCCGCCCAGGGTGACCGTGCCCTCGTCCGGATCGGTGAGCCGGCCGAGCAGGCCGGCCAGGACGCTCTTGCCGGAGCCGGTGCGTCCGACCAGGGCGACCGCGGCACCGGCCGGGAGGTCGAGGTCGAGCCGGTCGAGCAGCGGCTCGCCCGCCCGCCGGACGGTGACCCCGCGCAGCCGGACCGCGCCGTCGTCGGGCACGGCGTCGCCGCGGCCGTGGGCGGGCGGCTCGTGGCGCAGCAGCGCGGCGAGGCGGTGGGCACCCGCCCGGGCGTGGGCGATGGCGAGGAGGGCGTCGATCTGCTCCACCAGGCCGGCGGCGAGGGTGAGGTAGCCGGCCACCGCCAGCAGGGCGGCGGCGCCCAGCCGGCCTTCGGCCACCCCGAGGCCCGCGACGGCCAGGACGGCCACCTCGGTCAGCGGCAGCAGCAGGCCCAGCCGCCAGACGACGTCCCGTTCGGTGCGCCACATCGCGTGGCCGGCCTCGGTCAGGTCGGGCAGCGGTTCGAGGACGCGTCCGGTCTCGGCGGCGAGGGTGCCGGCGGCCCGGATCGTCCGCACCCCCGCGAGGGCGGCCACCAGGCCGTCCGCGATCCGGCCCTGGGCGGCGAGGTAGCGCTCCTGGACGCGGCCGGCCTCGCCCATGAAGCGCTGGGCGATCAGCACGGAGGCCGGCGTCACCAGGGTGAAGGCCAGTCCGGAGCGCCAGTCCGTCCACCAGAGGGCGACCAGGCCGGCCGTCGCACCGGCCAGCGCGACGGCCGTCTCGACCGCCCGCGCGGGCAGGCCCGCGGCCAGCGGCGCGGACTGCACCACCTGGGTGACGCTCTCGCCCACGGCGTGCGGCGAACGCGGCCCCAGGGCCAGCAGCCGACGGACGGTCAGCATGCGCAGCCGGTGGGTGCCGGCCGCCAGGGCGGAGGAGGCCAGCGGGCCCGCCGCCACCTCGCAGAGCGCGCCCAGGGCGAGCACCGCGCCGAGCAGCGCCGCAGGTCCGCGGACGTCACCGCCGTCGAGCACCGCGCCGACGGCCGCGGCGAGCAGGGCGGGCAGGGCCACGGCGACCGCCGTCCGGACCGTCAGGGCGGCGGCCAGGGCGGCCAGGCGCAGGCGCACCGGGGCCACGGCGGTGCGGAACAGCTGCCGGGTCCGGAGCGGCGCTCCGGATGCGGCGCGGTCGGCCGGCTCGGCGCGGGCCATGGCGGTCGGTCCTCTCTGCGGGGCGGACGCACTTCGGGCGGACGGGGGCGGTCCGGGGCGGGCGGGACCGGATGCGGGCCTGGCCCGCCGTGGGTCACCCGCGGGGCGACCCACGGGTGACCGACGCGGGCGGCTGCGCCTAGTCGCCGGTGACGCCGCAGGTGGCCGGGCAGGTCGCGGCGCAGGTGCGGCTGCAGCGGCCGGCCTGCGCCTCCTCGGCGGGCAGCTCCTGCAGGGCGTCCAGGTCGAGCTCCATGTCGGATTCCTCTCGGTGGGTCGGGCTGCCGCCCCGGGGCCGGGGCGGCAGGTCACGCTCGGGACGGACTACTGGCCGGTGATGCCACAGGTCGAGTCGCAGGTGTTGCGGCACGTGTAGCCGCAGATTCCGGCCTGCGCCTCCTCGGCGGGCAGCAGCTCCAGGGCGTCCAGGTCGAGCTCCATGACGGGCTCCTCTCGGTGGGTCGGGCTGGGTGTGCGGTGGTGTGCGGTGGCCGGGGGCCGGGGTGCGGGCGCCCGGTCTCAGTCGCCGGTGGCGAGGCAGGTGGCCGGGCAGGTCACCTTGCAGGAGAGGCGGCAGATGTAGGCCTGCTCCTCCTCGGCGGGCAGCAGCTCCAGGGCGTCCAGGTCGAGCTCCATGACGGGCTCCTCTCGGTGGGTCGGTCGGTGGCTGCCGCGCGCACGGGGGCGGCGCGCGGTGAACGGGTGTCACGCCGTGTCGGGCGTGGTGTACGGGCAGGTCACCATGCAGGTGCGGGTGCAGCTGCCGGCCTGGCCCTCCTCGCCGGGGAGCAGTTCCAGGGCGTCGGGGTCGACCTCCATCGGAATCACCTCCTTCCGGGGTGGCGGGGGTGGTCGGTGGTCGGGGCGGGGTCGCCACCCCGACCGGTGAGGAACCGCACGACCGATGCGGCGACCGGATCGGCGGTGCCCGTCCCGAGCGCGGCGTGGCCGCGGTCGGGAAGCTCCAGGTAGTGGAAGTCGGTGCCGGGGCGGCGGCCGAGGGACGTCAGTCGGGCGACCAGGGCCCGCGAATGGCCCACCGGGACGGACTCGTCCCGGGCCCCGTGGACGAGCAGCAGCGGGACGCGCAGCGCGGGGGCGAGCCGTTCGACGTCGCGCGGCCCGAGGGCGTCGCGGATCGCGGTCAGCCCGTCCAGCCGTTCGACCATGCTGCGGACCTGGGCCGAGCCGTCGGCGTGCAGCCGCGCGCCCGACAGGAAGGGCGCCACCGCCGCGCAGGCCGACCAGCCCTCGGGTTCGGCCGCCGCCGCGAGCAGTGCGAGGTACGCGCCGTAGCTGGTCCCGAACAGGGCCGGGCGGTCGAGGCCGGGGCCGCGCCGGCGGGTGAGGTGCCGGCCGACCGCGACGATGTCGGCGAGGTCCGGGCCGCCCCACGCGCCGGCGATGGCGAGCGTGTGGGCCGCGCCGTAGCCGGTGCTGCCGCGCTGGTTCAGGGCGACCACGGCCGCGCCCGCTCGGGCCTGTGCCTGCAGGACGGGCTCGTGGCCGAGCGTCCAGCGGCTGTTGGGGCCGCCGTGCAGGGCGAGCACGACCCGCGGCGCGCTGCGCCAGTCCGGTCCGTACACCACGGCCTCGACGGGGCCGTCGGCTCCCGGGAAGTCCTCCAGCCGGACCGGGGGTCCGGCGGGTGCGGGCCGGTGGGGTGCGCGCTCGGGCGCCGGTGCTTCGGGGGCGGGGAGGGCGAGTTCGGTCCGGCCCGGCGGGAGCCAGCCGAGGGTGCGCGGGCGGCGGGGGTCGGCGTGCGGCAGCCACAGTCCGGCGGCCGTCCAGGCGCCGACCGGCTGGAGCTCCCCCGGCTCGGCGGTGATGTGACGGGCCGTCCCGGACTCCGGGTCCAGCAGGGTGAGGTGCGAGCGGGCCCCGCAGGTGGTGAGCAGGGCGATCCGGGCGCCGTCCGGATCCAGGGCCAACGGGTGGACCGCCCCCGGCAGCCCGGTGTCGCCGACCACCGGGCGGGGCGGCCCGTCGCCGTCGAGGTCGGCCAGGGCCATCCGGACGCCGTCGGCGGTGTGCAGGGCGAGCAGCACCCGCCCGCCGGCCGCGGCGAGCACGTGGGCCGGGTCGGTGACGGCCGGCAGTCCGCGGGTCCGGCCGTCCCGCAGGTCCGCCAGCAGCGGCTGCGGGGTGCCGTCCAGCAGTCGGGTGAACAGCACCCGGTGGCCGAGCACCACCCCGCCGAGCAGGGTGCCCGGCACCCGGGCCAGTTCCTCGAAGCGGGGCCCGGCCGCCGGGACCGCGTACAGGGCGCTGCCGCCCGCAGCCGCGCCGGCGCTGCCGACGGCGAGGGCGAGCCACCCCGGCCCCGCCGGAGCCGGGAGCAGCCGTACCGGGCGCGGCACGGTGACGGGGACGGGGTCGGTGCGGCCGTCGGCGGTCAGCCGGGCCAGGGTCTGTGCGCCGGCCCGGCCGTGCCAGGAGATCAGCGGGCCCGTGGCGTCGAGCGGGAGCAGCTGGGTGTGGGCGGGGTCGGTGTCCAGTCCGGTGCGCAGGTCGAGGCGCGGTCCGTCGGGGGTCAGCTGCCAGCTCTCGGCCAGGTGGCGGCCGTCGCCGTCGGTGGCCGCGCAGGCCGCGCGGAGTCCGTCGGCGGAGAACCGGAAGCTGGTCCGGGCGGTGATCGCGGCCGTAACCGGGGCGAGTACGGCGGGCGGGCGGGGGGTCATGACCGCACCGCCGCGGGCCCGGTCGGTCCGTCCGCCATCCACGGCCGCGGCCCGCCGTGGCGCAGGCGCAGCAGGAAGGCGAGGACGCCGCCCAGGCCGACGTTGTAGTCGGCGGTGACCTCCTGCCCGCCCTCGTCCGCGATCAGCAGCAGCCCGTTCCGGACGGTGCGGCGGGCATACAGGGCGGCCGCCAGCTCCTCGGCCCAGCCGCGGTACGGGCCGCCGACCGCGTCCGCCAGGTCGAGCAGGAACTCGCCGTTGCCGGCCAGGCCGTGGCAGGCCGAGGTGCCGGAGATCCAGCGGGCCTGCCGCACCGCGAGGGCGGCCTCCTCGGCCGCGCGCAGGTGGGCCGGGTCGCCGGTGGCCTGCCAGAGCCGGAGCAGGAAGGTGCCCACCCCGGACGCGCCGCTGCACCAGTGGTAGAGCATCCCGGTGCCGGGGGCGTCGTCCCGGTCGGTGCGCCAGCGCGCACCCCACGGACCGCGCTCGGCCTCGGCGACCAGGGTGTTCCCGGCGGCCACGGCGGCGTCGAGGTGGGCCCCGGTGCCGGTGGCCCGGGCGGCGGCCAGCAGGGTCCAGCCGACGCCGGCCACGCCGTGGGCGAAGCCCAGGTGGCGGATGCCCGCCAGGGCGGAGTCGAAGTCCTTGGGGACCGGCCAGTACACCCGGTCGCCGTCGTGCTCGGCGGCGGCCAGCAGGCTGTCGGCCGCTTCGGCGGTCCGGTGCAGGAACTCCGTGCGGCCGGTGGAGTGCCACAGGTGGAGCTGGGTGAGCGCGCTGCCGGCGGTGCCGTGGCAGACGTCGGGGTTGGGCCACTGCACCGGGAGGGCGAGCGCGAGGTCGGCGGCGTGCCCGGCGCGGACCGGATCGCCGAGGCGGAGGGCGGCGTCGTGCAGGGCCCAGGCGGTACCGGCGCGCCCGAAGTGCAGGCCGGGCAGCAGCCTGGGGACGGCGGTGCGCCGCTCGTCGAGCCAGTGGGTGACGCGTTCGAGGGCGGTGCGGACGTCGGCGCGCCCGAGGTGTCCGTCGGCGAGGGTCAGCAGGCCGAGCAGGCCCGCGGCGCCGTGCTGCAGGTTGCCTCCGTCGGTGGTGCCGCCGAACCCCGTACCGGGCCAGAGCCGCGCGGAGTCGCCGCCCGGGGCGGGCAGGGCGGCCAGCAGGTGCGTGAGGCCGTCGTCGATCAGGCGCCGGGTCTGCTCCGGATCGATCCGGTCGGCGGCGGGGACGGCGGCGGGGACGGCGGCGGTTCCGGTGGCGACGGAGGCGGGGACGGCGGCGGTTCCGGTGGCGGCGGAGGCGGGGACGGCGGCGGTTCCGGTGGCGATGGGGGCGGGGGCTGCCGGGGCGTCCGCGGGGTCGTCCAGGAACGCGCCGAGCCGGGCGAGCGTCCAGCGCTCGGCGGGTTCGGCGGCGGTCAGCCCGCGCACGGCCGGGGCCAACGCCCGGGCGGCGGCGTTGCGTTCGGCGCTCATGGCGAGCAGTTCGGCGATCCGCGGACGGGGTGCGGCCGGCTCGGGACGGTCGTCCGGGAAGGCCGGGGCCGTACCGACGGCCAGGTAGAACAGCACGCCGCCGAGGGCGTACAGGTCCGACTCCGGACCCGGCACCGGGCCGAAGCGCGGCGCCCGGGTCACCTCCGGACCGGCGAACCCCTCGGTGAACCCGCGCACCGCCGGCGTACCGGGCTCCGCCGCCAGCTCGGGGTCGATCAGCCGCAGCCCGCCGTCCGGGGCGACGATGATGTTGTTCGGAGTGAAGTCCCGGAACACCAGCCCCCGGGCGTGCACCTCGGCCAGCAGCGCGGCGAGCCGGCGGGCCGTCTCCCGCACCTGGCCCGGGTCGAGGCCCGCGGTGCGGTCCGTACGGTCCAGCTCGTCCTGCACCCACTGCGTCAGGGTGCTGCCGGGCAGGGATTCCTGGACGAGGAAGGCGTGGCCGTCGACGTCGAACAGCTCGATGCGGGCGGCGGCGATCCCGGCCAACCGCGTCAGCATCGCGGCCTCGTGGCGCAGCGCGTCCCGGGCGTCGTCCCCGGTCACCCGGGTGCCCACGTGCGCGCGGGCCTGCTTGACGACCACCTCCGCGCCGGTGCGGTGGTCACGCGCCCGGTAGACACCGCCGCGGGCCGAGTGGCGGATCGCCTCGCGGATCTCGAAGCGGTCGGCGAGCAGGACCGCCCCCGGGGCCCTCGGGGCGGCGGCGGGGCGGCCCGGGGTCCCGGCGAACGGGAGGACGGCCCAGGGCGGCGGGCAGAACCACGGTTTGCGGACGTCCTCCACCGCCGTGCCGTCCGGCGCCGCGATCCGCAGCGCGTGGCTGCCGTCGTTGGTGAGGACCGGCACCCCGCCGTACACGCCGTACCGGTAGTGCACCAGGCTGCCCGGCCGGTACCTCCGGTCGGAGAGCACGGCGGGGCCGGGCAGGCCGGCCGTGGCCTCGTCCAGCGCGGCGGCCAGCAGGCGGAACTGCGCGTCGTCCGCCGGGTAGCAGGTGACGATCTTGCCGCACTGCGCCCGGTCGGTACGGTCCGAGGTCAACTCCTCCACCAGCGCGATGCTCCGGGCGAACTTGAAGCCGCAGCCGTGCGCGACCAGCACCTGCGCCGCGCGGTGCACCACCTCGGGCGCCGAGAGCCGGGTCGCGGACAGGTGCAGCTTCCAGCCCTGGACCCGCTCGAAGCGCTCCGGCGGCATGACCCGGCACCAGGTGTCGTCCTCCGTGACCGTCCAGCCCTGCGCACCCTGCTCGGCCAGCACCGCCCGCGCCAGGCCGTGCAGGCGGAACTCCGCCGCCGCGCCGTCACCGGCCGCCCCGTCACCCGCCGTGCGACACTCGCCGACCGCCCCCAGCTCCTGCACCTGCCGCCTCCCCATCCGTCTGCCGTCCGGCCCGGCCACCCGGCGTCGGCCGGGGAACCGGAAGGGACGCTAGTGCGGCGGGACGGCACCGCAGATCGTGGAATCCCGCAGCCGTACCCCGTATTGCGGGGGGCGGCCGCGACTGCGGGAAACCCCGATGGCGCGGGGCCCGCACAGGCCGTAACGGGCACACGGCGGGGCCGTGGCGGCGGAGCGGGCCGCGGCAGCCGGGCAGGGTGGGCCCGGGCAGGGGGAGGGCGCCCCCGCGCGGCTCGCGGGGGCGCCCTCGGGTCTCACCGTGCGGCGTCGACCGGTGGTCCGGCCGGTACGGAAGTCGGCCGGTACGGAAGTCGGTCGGTACGGGAGTCGGTCGGTACGGGAGTCGGTCAGGGCAGGCGTCGGCCGGACGCCGGGTCAGCCGGCGTCCAGCGCGCGGGCCAGCGCCCCGCGACGGCTGATGCCGAGCTTGTGGTAGACGTGCGTCAGATGCGTTTCGACGGTGCGGACGCTGACGAACAGCCGGGAGGCGATGCCCTGGTTGGTCAGCCCCTCGACCACCAGGTCCGCCACCTCGCGTTCGCGGGCCGACAGCACGGCCTCCCCCGTCCCGGCCGGGCGCTGCTCGGCGGACCGGCCCTCCTCCCGGCCGCGCGGTCGCCGCTCCCCGCCGCGTCCACCGTGCGCGGCCGCTTCGGCCGGCCGCCGGTGGTCGCCCGACGGGCGGTCCCCGCCGAACCCGCCGTCGGACGCCTGGACGTCGTAGGCCAGGACCTCGCGTGCCGGGACCACGGCGGACGGGCCGCCGGGCCCGTCGAGCGGCCGCAGCGAGCCCCGCAGCAGCTCGGCCTCCGCCCGCAGCCCCCGCGCCCCCGCCCGGTCGAACTGGTCCTCGGCCGCTTCGAGTTCGCGTTCGCATCCGGTGTGCCCCGGCAGCGCCGCCGCGGACCGGGCGGCCAGCAGATGAGCCTGGCCCGCCTTGACCGGCATCCCGGCCGCGGCGAGCTGCTCGCCCGCCCGGCGCGCCAGCTCCGCCGCACGCCGGTGCTCACCGCGGACCGCCAGCAGCCGAGCCTCCGTCAGCCGGCTGACCGCACCGGCCACCGGCAGCCCGGCGACGCGTCCGACCCGGGCGCTGTGCGCGGCGTGCCGGGCGACCGCCTCGACGTCCCCCGCAGCCGCCCAGAGCGCGGCGGCCACGTCGTCGGCGTGGACCGCGATCGGGTCGGGCCGCGACATGTCCGCGGCGCCGAGCAGCAGCACGGCCTCCTCCGGCGGCATGGGACGACCGCAGGCCACGGCGCCCTCCACCCGGGCGTGCCGGGTGAACCCCCGCCACACCCAGGTCGTCGGCTCGGCGAAGCCCTCCAGCAGCGCCAGCGCGGGAGCGGCGGCCTCCGGCCCGACCCCCCACACCAGGGCCCGCAACCGGATCGCGGCGGCCGGCGCCAGGACCTCCGCCACGCCCAGCGACCGCCCGAGGTCGATCGCCGTGTCGGCCGCCGCCACCGCCTCCTCCAGCGGGCCGGACCCGGCGAGCAGCGCGGCGCGGACGGTGTGCAGTTCGGGCAGCGCGTACCGGTGCTGGTGGGCCTCGGCGAGGGCGATCGCCGCCTCGGCCCGGCGGGCGGCCCGGTTGGGGCGCTCCAGCAGGACCTCCGCCCAGCAGAGGTCGGTGAGGCTGCCGAGCAGCCGCAGCTGCTCGCATGCGGTGAGCGAGTCGGCGAGGCCCGCCGCCGCGTCCAGGGCGTCCCGCGAGCCCGCCACCTCCCCCTGGACGACCAGCCCGAGGGCGCGCAGGGTGAAGGCGGTGGCCGCGACCTCGGGACGGTCCGGTGGCACCTCCATCGCGTCGAGTCTCTCCAGACATCGGTCCCACCGGCCGTTGAGCATCTCGGTTCTGGCCAGGTGGAGTTCGGCCTCCGCGGAGGCCCAGCGCCGGGCCCGCCCGCGGTCGGCGGTCGGGTCGGGGGCGGGGGTCCGGTCGCCGTCGGATGCCGGGACGCCGTCGGGGACCGGACCGCTGCCCGGGGTCAGGTCACCGTCGGGGGTCCGGGCGGGGTCGGCGGTTCCGGCGGGATCGGCGGCTCCGGCAGGGTCGGCGGCTCCGGCAGGGTCGGCGGTTCGATCCGGTCCGTCGGTTCCCTCGGGGCCGGCGGTTCCGTTAGGACCGATCGTGGCAACGGGCGGCCGGCGGCGCTCGGTTCGGCCGGGAACCCCGCCACCGCCGCTGTCCGGTGGCTCGGTGCCGTCGGGCCGGCCGGGTAAGTCGTCCGGCCCGCCCGGGGCGCGAGCCGGCGCGACGAGTCCGGCGGCGGCTCCCCGGGCCGCCGGCGCAACCGGCCCGGCCGTCCCGCCCCCGGGGGTGTCGACGTCGTGCAGCATCCGGTACGCCCGCTCCCCGCGGCCCCGCAGCCGCTCCCCCAGCGCCAGCAGGTCCGCCGCGGCCGTACGGTCCCCGGCCGACGCGGCGAGCAGCGGCGCCAGCACGGCCGCCGCCTCGTCGAACCGTCCGGTGAGGGTGAGCGCACGCCCCAACAACAGCGCCGCGCAACACCGTTGGGCACTGTCCGGCCGGTCGGAGAGCGCCCGTAGCACCGTGCGCAGCCGGCGGATGCTCACCCCCGGTGCCTTGTCCAGCTGCGTCCGGGCGCTCTCCAGGAGCCGGGCCAGGTCCCCGGCCGACGCGGTGTGCGCGAGGTGCTCGGCATGGGCCGCCCAGTCACCCGGTGCGGCCCCGCGCCGGTCCAGGTGGGCGGCGGCCCGCCGGTGCGCCTCCGCCCGCCGGCCCGGACCGGCGAGACGGTAGCCGACCGCGCCCAGCAGCGGGCGGCTGAACCGGTACCACCCGGCGGTGCCGACGACGCAGCCGTGGTCGGCCAGTTCGTCGAGGGCGACCCCGATCTCCGGTGCGGGCAGGTCGGCCACGTCCGCGAGCAGGGCGTGGTCGAACTCCGGCCCGGCGACGGCGGCGGCCCGCAGCACGGCCCGGGCGAGCGGCGAGAGGGTGTTGAACTCCCCGAGCAGGTCCGGATCCGGAAACCAGCCGTCCAGCCGGCCCACCGCCCGCGGGTCCCCCGCGGCCAGTTCGCCCATCGCCTCGTCGTCGAACCCGGTCGACGGGTCCTCCGCCAGCGAGCGGAGCGCC
Organism: Kitasatospora sp. NPDC054939; assembly: GCF_053610105.1. NCBI lineage: Bacteria > Bacillati > Actinomycetota > Actinomycetes > Kitasatosporales > Streptomycetaceae > Kitasatospora > Kitasatospora sp. NPDC054939. Next base: position 10,494 of record NZ_JBSGXP010000160.1, read on the forward strand.
CGCAGATGCCGCGGATTGCCGCCGCCCAGCGCGAGCAGCAGCCGCTGACGGCCCGGCGGGGCCGGCGGCAGCAGCAGGGCGGCCTCGGCCCGGTCGAGCGGGCCCAGCACGATCCGCAGCGTTCCGGTGTCCGCGACGGTCCGGGCCAGCCACGGCGGGCAGCCGCCCGAGCGGTGGGCCAGCACCATCGCCAGCCGCTCGTCCGACGGGCCGCGCAACAGGTGCTCCACCAGTTGCAGGGACTCCTCGTCGGCCCACTGGAGGTCGTCGAGGACGAGCACGACCGGCGCCGCGGCCCCCGACGCCACCAGGGCGTCCCGCAGCCGCCGGTGGCGGCGGTGGCGCTGGGCCGCGCCCGCGGACGGCAGTTCGCTGAACTCCTCCAGCAGCTCGCCCACCGCGGTGTGGCCGAAGGCGTGCATCAGCAGCCCGTACGGCACCTCCCGGTCCGGCCTGGACGCCGCAGCCCGCCGGACCACGTGACCGGCTGCCCCGGCACGTTCGCCCAGCGCGCCCAGCAGTCCGGTCTTGCCGCTGCCCGGCGCCCCTTCCACGACCGCGACCCGTCTGCCGCGGCGCCCGCCGGCCACCGCCTCCACGAGCCACCGCAGTTCGTCGTCCCGCCCCACGAGCGGTCCCGGCGACCCGTCCGCCCCCGCGGTCGCCACACCTGTGCCCGCCAACGATCGCAACACCGTGCCTCCCCTTGCGGCCGGGGCCGGGCACTGCCGGCCGCACCGCACGGGCCGGAGCACACCAGACCTTCGCTCCGCATCCATAAGATCAGCCGAAGTGAATCCCGGGCGCGATCATCTCCCCCGCCGCCCGTCCTGTCGAGAAGGCCGCGGGCCGGCCCCGCCCGGCCCCGGCGAAGGCCAGGGGCGGGCGGGACCCCGGTGCCCCGAGGGGCGGAGGGTTGGCCCGGCGAGCCGGCCCCGCGCGAGCGCGGGGAGCGCCGGGAGTGCGGAGCGGCCGAGCGCGGGCGGCGCGGGTCGGCGGCATGGCGCGGGGGAGCAGGGGTCGGCGGGCGGCACGGGCCAGCGGCCGAGCGCGGGGGTCCGGGGTCAGCGGCCGACCTCGCGGGTGCGGAAGTCCTCGACCGTCTCACGGCGGATCAGGAGGCGGGCCCGGCCGTCGCGGACGGCGACCACGGCGGGGCGGCCGACCAGGTTGTAGCCGGAGGCCATCGACAGCTGGTAGGCCCCCGCGGCCGGGACGGCGAGGAGGTCACCGGGGCGCAGGTCCGCGGGCAGGGCCGCGTCGCGCACCAGGACGTCGCCCGCCTCGCAGTGCCGGCCCACCACGTCCGTCCGGGCGGGCGGGGCAGCGGAGCGGCGCCCGACCGGGCGGACGGTGTACGGCGAGCCGTAGAGGGCGGGCCGCGGGTTGTCGCTCATACCGCCGTCGACGGCGGCGAAGACCCGTCCGTCGGCGGTGTGCTTCACGGACAGGACGCGGTAGACGGCCACCCCGGCGGGCCCGGCGACGGCGCGGCCGGGTTCGACCAGCAGCCGGGGGACGGCGAGCCCGGCCCGGGCGCAGCGGTCCGCCAGCCGTCCGGTCACCGCTGCGGCGAAGTCGGCGGGGGCGAGTTCGGTGTCATCCGGGAGGTAGCGGATGCCGTGGCCGCCGCCGAGGTCGAGCTCGGGCAGTTCGACTCCGTGCCGGTCGCGCAGCTCGGCCAGGAAGCGCACCAGGGCGTCGACGGCGGCCAGGTACGGCTCGACCCCGGTGATCTGCGAACCGAGGTGGCAGTGCAGGCCGACCAGGCGCAGTCCCGGCTGGGCCAGGACGCGGGCGACCGCCTCCGCGGCGTCCCCGCCGTCGATCGGGAACCCGAACTTCTGCCCGCCGACGCCGGTGCGGACCGCCTCGTGGTGGCCGGCCGCGATGCCCGGAACCACCCTGACCAGCACCCGCTGCGGCGTGTCCGCCGCCACCAGCGCCGCCAGCCGGGCGATCTCGGCGGACCCGTCGATGACGATCCGGCCGACCCGCAGGCGGCGGGCGAGCCGCAGTTCCTCGGGGGCCTTGGCGTTGCCGTGCAGGACGATCCGCCGGGCCGGGAAGCCCGCCGCGGCCGCCAGCTGCAGTTCGCCGGACGAGCAGACGTCCAGGCCGAGGCCCTCCTCGGCGACCCAGTCGGCCATCGCACTGCACAGGAACGCCTTGGCCGCGTACAGCACCTCGGCGTGCGGCAGGGCCTGCCGGTAGGCACGCGCCCGGGCCCGGACCTCGGCCTCGTCGAGCACGTACAGCGGAGTGCCGAAGCGGTCGGCGGCCTCCGCGAGGCCCACGCCGCCGACCGTCAGCTCGCCGCCGGGGCCGGTGCGCGCGGAGGCGGGCCAGGGGCCGCCGAGGGGCTCGCCGAGGACGTCGGCGGGCGGTGCAGTGGCGAGCGGCTCGGTGGGCGGTGCAGTGGGTGGCTCGGTCGCGGTCGCCGCTCGGGTGCCCCGGAGCGCCTCGGGGCGGCCGGGTGGCGGGAGGACGGCGAGGCGCGGGGCGGACGGTTCGGTCATGGCGGGCTGCTCCTGCGGTGCGGTGGCGGGCTCGGCGGTTGTGGCGCGGGCTCGGCGGTTGCGGCGCGGGCTCGGCGGTTGCGGCGGTGACGGGTCACGGCCCGCCCGCGGCAGCGGCTGCCGCGGGCGGAACGGGCGGACGGACCCGGCGGAACGGGCGGAACGGGCGGAACGACATCAGTCGACGTAGGACATGGCCCACCGGCAGTGCGCGCCCCGGTCACGGATCGACCGGCCGTCGGCATCGGACGGCTCGTCATCGTCCGCGCGGACGAAGGCGGCGGTGGCCGCGGTCGGGGTGGCGGGACCCGCCGCGGCGAGGACGATGCGGCGCTGCGGCACGGCGTTCCGCCCGGTGCTGCGCTGCGGCCTGGCGACGGTGACGACGGCCTGGGTGTCGCTCATGACGGGTGCTTCCTCTCGCGGTGGGGGCGGTGCCGGGGTGCTCCGGGGCCGCAGTTCCAGTGGAGACCCGTCGCGGGCCGGTTGCACCCGTCCTTGACGCACGGCCTACGCCCGGGCGGCCGTCCTTGACGCCTTCCTGACGCGGCCCGGCGGCCGGGATGCCCCGCGTCAGGGCGGCGTCAGGGGAGGTCCCGTCGGGGTCAGGGAAGCGTCAGGGGCCGGACCGCCGCCGGCACGACCGGGCATGGTGTCGGAGGTGCCGAAGATGGCAGGCGTCCGTACGCCGACCGCCCCTCGCCCGACCCGCCCACCGCCGTACGCCGCCCCATCTGTACGCCGACCACCCGTACGCCGACCGCCGGAGGAAGCCGTGAACCGACTGCTGCGCACCGAGGAGCCCGAACCCGCCGAACCCGGCCCGGCCGGATGCCTGCTGGTGCCCGTCCGGCCGGGACCGCTGGGCCACGCGGCCCGGATCTTCCGTACGCCGCTCGGCGACCGCACCGCCGTCGCCTTCACCACCGAGCAGCGGTTGCGGACCCTGCTCGGCCCCGCCCAGCCGTGGATCGTCCTCGCCGAGCCCGCACTGCGGGCGCTGACCGAACCGCTGGGCGTCCGCCTGCTCACCGTCGATCCGCACCTGGCCGCTGCCCCCGCCCGCCCGATGCGGTCGGACGCCCCCGGAGCGGCGTTCCGGACCGCTGCCGCAGCCGCCTGAGCGCCCGGGTCGGCCGCCCCGCCCGCCCCGGGCCACCACAGAGCACCGGGGCCTCCGCCCCCGGAGGCCCCGGAGCGGCTCCCGCCACCGCCGGGCGGCCGGGGTCCCGGTGCTCAGTCCGGCCGACCGGCCGGGCCGCCGCGGTACGCCAGGACGGCCGCCTCCGGGCCGAAGCAGACCACCAGCCGGTCACCCGGTGCGCCCGCGAGTGCGCGCACCGGGTGCGGGAAGTGCAGGTCCGGGCCGGCCCTGCGGTGGGTCCGGAGGTCCCAGAGGCGGACCGTCCCGTCGTCGCTCCCGGAGGCCAGGACGGGCCGCCCGCCGACGCCGGCCACGGCGAGCGCCCAGACGCCGTCCGGGTGGCTGCCGAGGACGGCCCCGCCCGCCGCCCGGCCGTCCGAGGCCGGCCACCAGAGGCGGACGGTGCCCGCCCAGTCGCCGGTGGCCACGACGGGGCGGCCGTCCAGGTCGGCGAGGACGAGCGCGTCGACGGCGGCGGCCGTGGCGGCGGGGAAGGCGCCGAGTTCCGTACCGGTGGTCGGATCCGTGAGCCGGACCCGGTCGTCCCAGCTCTGGTCGGCGTTCATCCCGCTGCTGCTCGCGGCGAGCAGCCGGCCGCCGACCACGGCCGCCGCCACCGCGTGCACCGCATAGCCACGGTCCTCGACCGGCCGGGCGAGCGGCCGGCCGCCGGGGAGGTCCCAGAGGCGGACCGTCCCGTCCGTGTGGCCGGTGACCGCGACCGGGCCGCCGCGGTGGACGGCCGCCGCGACGGACACCGCGTCGTCGACGGGGAGCGCGGTCAGGCACCGCCCGGAGAACGGATCCCGGGCGAACGCCGTCCGCACCTCACCGGCGGCGAGGACCACCGGGGCGCCCGCCTGCACGCCGAGCGCCGTGGCGTCGAAGCGGCCGACCGGCAGTTCGCCGAGCAGCCGCCGGGTGTCCGCCTCCCACACCCGCGCGGTCGCGTCCTGGCCGGCGGTGAGGACGAGCGTCCGGCCGCCGACCACGGCGGTCGCCGCGCTGTCGATCCGCCCGGTGTGGCCGGTGAAACGACCGGGCGCCGGCGGCCGGCCGGCCGCCGGGACAGGAGGCCGGGCAGGCGTCAGGAACCTGGTCGGTCCGCCGGCCCACTCGACGGTCCAGGGCGGCGGGACCTCGACCACCGGCGGCCCCGCAGCGGTGGCGGTCTCCGGTGCGACAGCGGGTGCCGGCGCGGTGACGGTCTCCGGGCTCGGCTCGGTGGCGGGTGCCGGGCGGCGCGGCCTGCGAGGGAACATGCGCCCCAGTATCGGGGCGGCCGTCGGTCCGGGGTCAGGCATTCCGCAGGTACGGCTCCAGCAGGGTGTTCCAGGAGGTGGCCATCTGCGCGTACTCCTCGTCGCAGCGTTCGGCCCGCTCCAGCGGCAGGACGCCCTCCGGGTTGTCCGGGGTGCGGACCTCGGCCGCGTAGGTATCCGGGTCGTAGCCGACCAGCCAGCACAGCTGGTTGTAGAAGCGCTGGGCGCTCAGCGAGTGCTCGTCGGCGAGGACGTCCGCGGGCAGCTCGCCCTCGCTCTCCGCCTGCGCCAGCCCCAGCCGGGCGTTGATGACGTCCTCGACGTACTCGGTGTACTGCTCGCCGCCCGACACCAGCAGCAGGACGGCGAGCTGGTCCACGGCGTCCTCCTCCCGGCCGGTGACGGGCAGCTGGTAGAGGTCGACCAGGGCGTGCCCGAACTCGTGGAGGACGACCGCGTTGGTGAAGCCGATCAGGTCCTGCCCGACCTCGTCGGCGCGCTCGGCATCGGTGCCCTCGGGATGCTGGTCGGCGTAGATGGGCAGCACCTCCTCCAGGTACTCGTAGCAGAGCGTGATCGTCTGCTCGACGGGCGACCAGTGCGCATTCGGCTCGCCGCAGCTGGCGGCCGTCAGCGGCACGTCCTGCGGGAGGACCACCCAGGACGTCGCGTAGTCGGCCACCTCCTCCAGCACCTGGTGCTGCTCCAGGAAGCTCTGCACCTGCTGGTCCTGCTCGGTGACCCCGTTCGCGTACGCGGCCACCATCCGGCCGTCGGCGGGCTGACCGGGGAGCTGCCCGGACGACTGCCCGGACAGCCGCACCGACGAGGCGCCGGGGCCCGGCGGCGGGGTGGCCGCGGAGGAGGCGGAGGCGGTCACCGGGGCGGCCAGGACGGCCAGCGCCGCGGCAGCGGCCAGCACGGCCGCCGCCCGGGACCCGCGGCCGCCCGGGCGGTCCCGGCGGTCCCGGCGGCCGGCGGACGCCTCGCCGCCGTTCAGCCTTCCGCCGTCCCGGCCGCTGCCGCGTCCCCTGCTGCTCCGTCTGCTGCGGGCCATCCGGATCACCTGCCTTCGGACCGACGCGCCCCCTCCCAGCATGGGCCCGCCCGCGCACCCGCCGCACCCGGGACCGTCGGGGTGGTCCGGCGGCCCGCCGCGCACCCCGGACCGCGCCACCGCGCCCCCGCCGTCCCGGTACGCTCCTGCTGGGCCGCGCCCGCTCCGCCCCCGCAGCAGGGCGGCGGACGGGCAACCGACCGGCACCGCCCCGGCACACCGCGGGGTGGTCGGTGCCGCGTCGGTGGTGTCCCTGCCCGCCCCGGCGGGCAGGTGACGCCTGGGGCGGAACGCCGGAACGAACACGAGGGGTGCGTGGGTGGACGGGCAGAGCGACAGACGGGTACTGGCGCGGGCACAGAGGCGCGCACGCCTCGCCCTCGTCGCCGCGGTGCTGACGGCGCTGGTGCTGCTGGCAGTGGTCGGCGACGGGGGGCTGGTCGTGCTGACGACGGGCCTGGTCGGGCTGGCGCTGACGGGCGCCGGCGGCTGGTGGGCCCTGGCCCACCACGGGGCGCAGCGGGTGGCCGGCGCGCTGCTGGCCGTCGCGGCACCGATCGCCGTGGTCGCCGTGTACGCGGCGGTCGGGGCCTGGTTGCCGATCGTCGTGGCGGTGGCGCTGTGGGCGGTGGCGCTCGCCAGTGCCCGGTCGGGGCTGCGGCTGGTCCGGCCGCGGTCGGTGCACGCGCACCGGACGCCGCCCCCGCGCCGACCCGTCCTGATCATGAACCCGCGCTCCGGGGGCGGCAAGGTCGCCCGGTTCGGCCTGGTCGAGAGGGCCGAGAAGCTCGGCGCCCAGGTCGTCCTGCTGGACCCGGCCGTCCACACCGACGTGTCGGAACTCGCCCGCCGGGCGGTCGCCGACGGCGCGGACCTGCTGGGCGTCGCCGGGGGCGACGGCACCCAGGCCCTCGTCGCGGCCGTCGCGGCCGAGCACGACCTGCCGTTCCTGGTGATCTCGGCCGGCACCAGGAACCACTTCGCGATGGACCTCGGCCTCGACCGCACCGACCCGTCCACCTGCCTGGACGCCCTGACCGACGGCGAGGAGGTGCGCGTCGACCTCGGCACGGTGGCCGGGCTGCCGTTCGTCAACACGGTCTCCTTCGGCGCGTACGCGGAGATCGTGCAGAGCCCCGCGTACCGGGACGCCAAACTCGGCACCGCCCTGGAGGCCCTGCCGAACCTGCTCCTCTCCGCCCCCGAACGGCGCCTGTACGCGCAGGTCGACGCGACCCGGTTGGAGGGCCAGCAGGCCGTCCTGGTCAGCAACAACGTCTACACCGGCGCGGACCCGCTCGCCGCCGGACGCCGGCCCCGGCTGAACGCCGGGGTGCTCGGCGTCCTGGGGATCCGGGTCGAGGGCGCCACCCAGGCCGCGGAGATCGCCCTGCGCGGCACCCGGGCCTCGGGCATCCGAACGCTGACCGCGCACGAGGTCGTCGTCGGCCCGGGCAACGGCGGCGGCAACGGCGGCAATGGCGGCACGCCGAACGGCGGCCAGGGCGGCGGTGGCAGCTCGACGCCGAACGGCGGCAACGGCGGACCCGGGATCGCGGTGGCCGTGGACGGCGAGGCGCTGCGGCTGACCCCGCCGGTGGTCTGCCGGATCAGGCCGCAGGCGCTGCGCGTCCGGGTGCCGGTCCACCGGCCCGGGGCCCCGGAGAGCAGCCTGCCGCTGGACTGGCACCGCCTGGTCGCCCTGGTCCTCGGCCACCCGCTGCCTCCCGCCCGCGACCACGCCGCAGGCCCGGCGCCCCGCCGCTGAGTTCGCCGAGCGTGCCGAGCGCGCCGAAGTCGCCGACTCCCGAGGCACCCGGTGCCGTCAGGCGGTGCCCTTGACGGCGGCGAGGATCGTCGCCGTCACCTCGTCGGGGCTGGAGGCCGGCAGGGCGTGCGAGGCGCGCCCGGCACGACCACGGTCTCGCGGGAGCCGGCCCGCTCGGCCATGAAGCGGTGCGCCTCCAGCGGGATGTTGAAGTCCAGCTCCGGGTAGACGAACCAGGACGGCAGGTGCTTCCAGGCCGGCTCGCCGGAGGCCTAGTCCAGGGCGCCGGCGCGCAGCGGGCGCTGGGCGACGGCATCCAGGGCGGCCTGCTCGGCACCCAGGTCCGCGGCGAACTGCCGGTGGTACTTCTCCTGCGCGATGTACAGGTCGGTGGTGCCGTCCGGCAGCGCCACCGGCTCGATCGTCTCGCCGAGGGTCGACCCCGGGAAGCGGCCGGACAGCTCGCCGATGCTCTCGCCGGCCTCCGGGGCGAACGCGGCGACGAAGACCAGCGCGGTGACGTTCGCCCGGCCGACCGCGGCGTTGGAGATCACCGCATGCGGCCGTGCCCGACGCGACGAGCGCGCTCGATGTGAGGGCCGCGCTCGTGCCGCCCGCGCCGTGGCCGGCGCTCGTCGGGAACGCCAGGTGCCCGCGTCCGGTGGGAGTTGGTGCTCAGCGCACGCCAGCCTTGCCGGACCGGCCGGATGCGGGTGCGAGTGGGGCTGGACATATAGTTTAAGCATCAACTATATTGGCGCATGCCGCGGGCCAACCACCGGTCGGCCGGGGAACGACCACAGGAAGGGACGACCATGGGCATTCACGTGACGGACAGCCAGGAGCGCTCGCGCTTCGAGATCTTCGAGGACGACCAGCTCGCCGGCTTCGCCGAGTACAACCGCCACGAGGCGGAGATCGCCTTCATCCACACCGAGATCGACCCTCGGTTCGGCGGCCTCGGGCTCGGCGGCCACCTCGCCCGGCACGCCCTCGACGCCGCCCGCGAACAGGGGCTGACCGTCCTCCCGTACTGCCCCTTCATCCGCGGCTGGATCGCCAAGCACCCCGAGTACACCGACCTCGTGCCCGCCGCGCAGCACGAACGGTTCGGCCTGTGAGCGCCCCCGCGACCGGGCCGACCGGACTGAACGGGCTGACCGGACCGACCGGCCACGCCGAACCCAACGGCCAACGCGGCACCGGAGAAGGAGAGTTCGTCCGCTCCGCGGCCGTCGTCGCCACCGGCACCGGCGAGGACTACCGCGTCGACATCCGCAGCGGCCACCACCGGCTCGCCGCCGACGAACCGGAGTCCGCGGGCGGCGCCGACACCGCCACCACGCCCGTCGGACTCCTGCTCTCCGCGCTCGGCTCCTGCACCGCCATCACCCTGCGGATGTACGCCCAGCGCAAGCAGTGGCCACTGGACACCGTCCGCGTCCACCTCGGCTACGAGAAGGGCCCGGCCGGCAGCGCCCGCATCACCCGGCGCATCGACCTCACCGGCGACCTCGACGAGGCCCAGCGCGCCCGGCTGCTCGACATCGCCGACCGCACCCCCGTCACCCGGGCGGTCAGCGGCGCCACCCCGATCGTCCCCCAGGAACGGCACGGCCGACCGGCCCGCCCGCACGGCGACCACCCCACCACCGACGGGAGCGCACCCCATGAGTGACCTCGCCCCCGGCCCCGCGCCGGTTGTCCGCGGCGGCCACCCCGACCGGGGGCCGGTCCGCGACCTGCTCCTTCCCCGCGAGACCGCGCTCGGCGGCTCGACTGTGGTGCGCCGGCTGCTGCCGAGCATGGGACGGCGGATGGTCGGCGCCTGGTGCTTCGTCGACCACTACGGCCCCGACGACATCGCCGACGAACC
>NZ_JBSGXP010000161.1:0-19963 GCF_053610105.1 Kitasatospora sp. NPDC054939
GCTGACGTTGTCGAGGGCGACGACGCGGGTCTCCCCCTCCCCGTAGACCTTGCTCAGGCCGGTGGCGCGGGCGGCGGCCCGACCGGTGCGGACGGCGGTGGGGGTCGGCGTGGTCACGGGGGCGCTCCTTCGGGTTCGCGGACCGGGCGCGGCCGGCGGTCGGGCGCCCGAGCGGCCGGCGCCCCGAGGGCACCGGCCGTACGACCATGCTCTCGCCGGCCCCGCCGCCGGGTCGTCGCTCCGCCGGACGGTTGGCCCGACCGCCCTTGGAGGTACGCGCCGCCGGCGGTTCTCCTCCTGCGGTAGTACCCCGGGTCGTCACCGAGGTGGGGGTGGCCGGATCGCACGCCTGTGATGGCCGGATCACGAACGGTTCGTCAGATGGCAAGGAAACATGACAACTTCCCAGGCTGGGAACATGCGAAAGGGGGAGGCGGGCGACTAGGCTCAGGGGTGGCCCGCGCCGGGTCGCAGCACCCCGGCCGGCGGGCCGGGTCATGTCGCAGTACGCCCGGATGGTGGAACGCAGACACGGGCAGCTTAAAACTGCTTGGCCGTGAGGCCGTGCCGGTTCGAGTCCGGCTCCGGGCACCACCCGACGCACCGACCCCGTCGGCCGTCACGGGGCGTCCGGCGGGTGCCCCCGCCGGGCTTCCCGGTGTAGATCCTCCTCGCGGCGGATGCCGCTTCTTTTGCCAACCCATTACCCTGGTGCGGGGCGGTGCAGTGCCGCCACGGAGGGAATGAGCAATGAGAAGCAGCAACCCGGTCTTCTCGCGGGACGGGTCCTTCACCCGCGACGCCGGTTACGCGGGGTTCGGGTCGCAGCAGCAGGCCCAGCCGGTCGGCGGCCAGCAGGCCGCCAACCCCTACGCGAACAACCCGTACGGCAACAACCCGTACGCCCAGCAGCCGCAGGCCCAGGGCCCGCTGACCGACGACCAGCTCGTCGAGATGTACCGGTCGCCCTCGGCCGGTCCGGCGGCGACCGGGCGGATGACGCTGGACGACGTCGTCGCGCGCACCGCGATGACCCTGCTCACTCTCGTCGCCGGCGGCGCGGTGGCGTGGATCGCGCTGCCGTTCTCCAACTACGGGGTGGCCGTCGGCGCCGGCCTCGCGGCGCTGGCCGTCTACTTCGTAGTGGCCTTCAAGCGCAGCGTCAGCCCGCCGCTGATCCTGCTGTACGCGGCCCTGGAGGGCTTCGCGCTCGGCGCCTTCACCAAGCTGTTCGAGACGATGTGGCCGGGCATCGCCGTCCAGGCCGTGCTGGGCACCGCCGCCGTCTTCGCGGCGACCCTGATCGCCTACAAGTCGGGCCGCATCCGGCTCAGCTCCCGCTTCGTGCGGATCGGCTCCACCATCGCGATGGGCTTCTTCATCCTGATGATGGTGAACCTCGCGGCGAGCCTGATGGGCGCCGACCTGGGCCTGCGCTCCGGTCCGCTGGGCATCGTGGTCGGCCTGATCGGCATCGCCCTCGGCGCGTTCTTCCTCACCCTGGACTTCGCCTCGATCGACGAGGCCGTCCGCTACGGCGCGCCGCAGAAGGAGGCCTGGCGGGCCGCCTTCGGGCTCACCGTCTCGCTGGTCTGGATCTACGTCGAGATGCTGCGGCTGATCGCGATCCTGCGCGGCGACGACTGATCGGCGCCGCCCTCGGCACACTGCCGCCGGGCCCCGGAGCCACCCGCTCCGGGGCCCGGCGGCTTTCGTGTGCGCGCACGCCGTAGGCTCCTGCCATGTCTTCCGTGAACTCCCTGGTCGAGGCCGTCGACGGGCTGGCGGACCGGTTCCGCTCGATGCCGCAGAACCGGCTGCTCGGCGCGGTGCCGGGCCACCCCTCCCGGGCCGCCGCCGGGCACGCCCTGGCCGGCCGGCTGGCCGCGGCCGCGCAGACGGCGGAGGGGTCGGCGGTGCGGGCGTTCCCGGACGCCGGGGCCTTCGCCGTGGGCGACCAGCTGGCGGTGGCCGGGCACGACCTCGCGGTGGCGCTGGCCGCCCTGCCCGCCGGGGCCGCGGTGGCCCTCGTGCAGCCGCTGGGCGCCCTGCCCGCCGGGGCGCAGGCGGACCCGGCGGCGCTGCTCGCCGAGGCGCTGGACGAGGTGGCCGGGACGGCCGCGCTCTGCCGCTGAGCCCGCCGGGCGCCCCGAGCCCCCCGGCCTCGTGGCCGGACCGCCGCAACCCGCCCGGCCCCGGACACGCCGAAGGCCGATCGGATCGTCAACCCCGGGATCCGATCGGCCTTCGTGCTGCTGCGGCGGGCGGCGGCTGCCGCAGTCAGATGCTGGCGACCACCCGGTCGGCGAGCACGTAGACGGCGTCGTCGCCGGTGGAGAAGGTCAGCGAGTACGAGCCCGAGAAGCGCGAGCCGCCGAGCAGCCGGACGTCCTCGCCGGCCCGCACCGCGTCGATCAGCCGGTACGCGGCCTCCCGGTCGCCGGGGGCGACGCAGAGCGTGGTGCCGTCGGCGAAGGCGTAGACGTCCAGGGTGCCGAGCGGGCCGGGCCGGACGTCGACCAGGGCGGTGCCCTCCTCGGCGAGCGTGGTCAGCCGGGTGTCGGTCCACTCGCGGGACGGCGCCTGGCTCGGCACGAAGTCGGGGTGCGAGGGGTGGCGGCGCGGGTCGGGCGCGGCCACCGGGGCGTCGGCGGCGGGCTCGGTGTCCAGCAGCCCGGACTCCAGGCCGGTGGCCAGCAGGTCGGCCTCGCGGCGGGCGCGGGCGTCGTGGCCGCCCTCGGCGGGCGCGGCGCCGGCCGGGTGGCCGGGCCGCAGCGGGGCGCCGCCGTCGGTGCCGGGGGCGGCGGGCGTGCCGCCGTCGGTGATCAGGTCCTCCAGGGCGGAGCGCAGCGCCTCGCCGAACTCCGGGTCCATGGTGCCGGCGTTGTCGGCGGCCTCGTGCGGGCCGACCGGGCGGGGGAAGAAGAGCGGCCACTCGTCGGTGCCGCCGAGCACGGCGCCGTAGGGGGAGTCGAACAGCGGCGCGTCCTCGGCCGCGCGGGCCTCCTGCTCGGCCCAGAACGCCCGGGCCTCGGTGATCTCGCGCTCGCGGTCGGCGGCCAGGGCGTCGGTGACGGCGCGGCGTATCGCGGCCTCGTCGACGGCGGCGGGCTCGGCCGCGGCCTGCGCGTCCAGTCGGCGGGAGAGTCCCCTGAGGTGGAGCAGCAGGGCGGTCGACACGGCGATCAGGATCAGCAGCAGCAGGGTGTAGACGGCGCTCACGGAACGTACTCCTAGGGAGGAGTGGAACGGGGTTACGTCTCCACACTGCCGCATGGGGGGCTGTTACCGCAGTGGCGAATGTCTAATTTGTCCGTGACTTTCGCCCTTGTCCCCAAATTGTTAGGTAACACCGTTCTACGCAGCGGAGTTGATCCGTTCCGGAGTGTCGATTTCCGGCTCGAAAATGACAGGAACGAGGGCCGGACCGACCTCTCGGTGTGATCCGGCCCTCAATTACTCTGGGTGACTCCAAACGGGTGGTCTGGACCGCCCGGTGACGCGGGGGGTCAGCTGAGGCGCTCGATGACCATCGCCATGCCCTGGCCGCCGCCGACGCACATGGTCTCCAGACCGAACTGCTTGTCGTGCCACTGCAGGGAGTTGATCAGGGTGGTGGTGATCCGCGCGCCGGTCATGCCGAAGGGGTGGCCGATCGCGATGGCGCCGCCGTTGACGTTCAGCTTGTCCAGGTCGACGCCCAGGTCGCGGTAGGACGGGATGACCTGCGCGGCGAAGGCCTCGTTGATCTCGACCAGGTCGATGTCGTCGATGGTCAGCCCGGCGCGGCGCAGCGCCTGCTTCGAGGCCTCGACCGGGCCGTAGCCCATGATCTCGGGGGAGAGGCCGCTGACGCCGGTGGAGACGACCCGGGCGAGCGGGGTGATGCCGAGCTCGCGGGCCTTGGTGTCGGACATGACGACCAGCGCGGCGGCGCCGTCGTTGAGCGGGCAGCAGTTGCCCGCGGTGACGGTGCCGTCCGGACGGAACACCGGCTTCAGGCCCTGGACGGCCTCCAGCGTGACGCCGGCGCGCGGGCCGTCGTCCTTGCTCACCACGGTGCCGTCGGGGGTGGTGACCGGGGTGATCTCGCGGGCCCAGAAGCCGGACTCGATCGCGGCCTCGGCGAGGTTCTGCGAGCGGACGCCGAACTCGTCCTGCTCGGCGCGGGTGACGCCCTTGAGCGCGGCGAGGTTCTCGGCGGTCTGGCCCATCGCGATGTAGGCGTCCGGCGCCAGGCCGTCCTCGCGCGGGTCGTGCCACTCGCCGCCGCCCTCCGCGGCGCGCTTGGCGGTGCGGGCCTGGGCGTCGTCGAAGAGCGGGTTGGTGGTGCCCGGGATGCCGTCCGAGGTGCCGTTGATGCTGCGCGAGACGGTCTCCACGCCCGCCGAGACGAAGATGTCGCCCTCGCCGGCCTTGATCGCGTGCAGTGCCATCCGGGTCGTCTGCAGCGAGGAGGAGCAGTAGCGGGTGATGGTGGCGCCCGGCAGGTAGTCCATGCCCATCTGGACGGCCACGATGCGGGCCAGGTTGTGGCCCTGCTCGCCGCCCGGCAGGCCGCAGCCGAGCATCAGGTCGTCGATCTGGCGCGGGTCGAGCTGCGGGACCTTGGCCAGTGCGGCGGCGATGATCTGCGCGGTCAGGTCGTCCGGGCGAACGTCCTTGAGCGAGCCCTTGAACGCCCGGCCGATCGGCGAACGGGCGGCGCTGACGATGACGGCTTCGGGCATGGCGGGCTCCTCGCTGAGTGACCTTCGGGCGACCGGGCGGTGTCCGGCGGCGCTCGGCCGGCGGGACGCCCCGGAGGAAAGTTACCGTCTGGTAGCTCAGGCGTCACCCGCCCCGGCGTGTGAGGTGGCCGACGTGCTCCCGGGGTCGCGCGGACCGCCGGGACCGCGCGGTGCCTCCTCCGACCAGGTACCCGGCAGGCCCAGCCGCAAGCGGTGCCGCAGCAGCGCCCAGCGCCGTACCGCGGAGGCGTCGCCGACCGCCGCCACCTCGGTGCCCGAGCGCCCGGCCGCCGCGGCGGCGGCCACCGCCACCGGCAGCACCGCGCCGCCCGGCGGCGGTTCGCCCGGCAGCCCGGCGACCGGCCGCTCGACCGGCCGGTCGTCGGCCGGCCACAGGTCGAGCGCCGCGCAGACCGAGGGCAGGACGGCCATCGCGGCGGTCGCGTAGCCCTGGGCGGAGGGGTGGTAGCGGTCCGAGGCGAACATCTCCGGCCGCGCCGCGAACTCCGGACCGAGCAGCGAGCCCAGCGAGACCGTCCGGCCGCCCGCCTCGACCACCGCGATGGTCTGCGCGGCGGCCAGCTGCCGGCTCAGCCGCCGCGCCACCCAGCGCAGCGGCGGGCGGACCGGCTTGATGGTGCCCAGGTCCGGGCAGGTGCCGACGACCACCTCGCAGCCGTTGGCCCGCAGCGCCGCCACCGCCTCGCCGAGCTGGCGGACGGCGACCTGCGCCGGGCTGTGCCGGGTGACGTCATTGGCCCCCACCATGATCACCGCGATGTCGGGGCGGTGCGGCAGGGCCAGCTCCAGCTGCCCGGAGAGGTCCGTCGAGCGCCCGCCGGAGAACGCCACGTTCACCAGCCGGACCGGCCGCTCGGCCACCGAGGCCAGCCCGGCGGCGAGCAGCGCCCCCGGCGTCTCGCGGGCCCGCAGCACGCCCAGGCCGGCGGCGGTGGAGTCGCCCAGGAAGGCCAGCACCAGCGGCGCCTGCGGCCCCGCCCCGGCATCGGTGAACGCCTCCCCGTACACGCCGTCCGCCTTGGGCGGGTCGCCGTCGAGGATGCCGATGGCCTGGATGGCCAGCCTGCTCTCGGTGAGCAGGACGCCCGCCAGGCCGACGCCCAGCAGGCCGAGCCCGCCGCCCCCGTAGGCGGCGGCGGTGGCGATCCGGCGGGCCACCCGGGCCCGCGACTCCTGTGCCCCTGCCATCCGGGCCCCCTTCGCGTCCGCACGTCCTCGTTCCGGCGCCCCCCGTCGGGGCCGCACGGGCCTGCACACCCCTAGTACCCGTCCGGACCTGTGTGCTATCGGCGGGCGTGCGCCATCCGGGGTCACCGCGTGCGGCCGGCGGCCCGCACCGACCGTCGCGGGACGCCCGTGTCCCGGCGCCGCGGCCCGATCCGCCCGGCCCCACCCGACACGCCCTAGGCTTGCAGCACCGATAAGCACTCGCATGCCCACAGACCGGGAGGACCCCCGTGCGGTACCACAACTCGATCATCGACCTGGTCGGCAACACGCCGCTGGTCAAGCTGAACAAGGTCACCGAGGGCATCAGCGCGACCGTGCTGGCGAAGGTCGAGTACTTCAACCCCGGCGGCTCGGTGAAGGACCGGATCGCGATGCGCATGATCGAGGCCGCCGAGGCCTCGGGCGCGCTGAAGCCGGGCGGCACCATCGTCGAGCCGACCTCGGGCAACACCGGCGTCGGCCTCGCGATCGTGGCCCAGCAGAAGGGCTACAAGTGCATCTTCGTCTGTCCGGACAAGGTGTCCACGGACAAGATCAACACGCTGCGCGCGTACGGCGCCGAGGTGGTCGTCTGTCCGACCGCCGTCGCCCCGGAGCACCCGGACTCGTACTACAACGTCTCGGACCGGCTGGTCCGCGAGACCCCGAACGCCTGGAAGCCGGACCAGTACTCCAACCCGGACAACCCGGCCTCGCACTACTACTCCACCGGTCCGGAGCTCTGGGAGCAGACCGAGGGGCGGATCACCCACTTCGTCGCGGGCGTCGGCACCGGCGGCACCATCTCCGGCACCGGCAACTACCTGAAGGAGGCCTCCGGCGGGAAGGTCCAGGTCGTCGGCGCGGACCCGGAGGGCTCGGTCTACTCGGGCGGCACCGGCCGGCCGTACCTGGTCGAGGGCGTCGGTGAGGACTTCTGGCCGACCGCCTACGACCGCGACGTCGCGGACCGGATCGTCGCGGTCTCCGACAAGGACTCCTTCCAGATGACCCGCCGCCTGGCCAAGGAGGAGGGCCTGCTGGTCGGCGGCTCCTGCGGGATGGCCGTGGTGGCCGCCCTGGAGGTCGCCCGCGAGCTCGGGCCGGACGACGTGGTCGTGGTGCTGCTGCCGGACGGCGGCCGCGGCTACCTGTCGAAGATCTTCAACGACGACTGGATGGCCGACTACGGCTTCCTGCCCTCCGCCACCGACGAGGCCCACATCGGCGAGGTGCTGGCCCGCAAGGACGCCATCGAGCACGAGGGCATCCCGCAGTTCGTCCACATGCACCCCAACGAGACGGTCGCCGAGGCGGTCCGGGTGCTGCGCGAGTACGGCGTCTCGCAGATGCCGGTGGTCTCCCCGGGGGCCGGGCACCCGGACATCATGGCGGGCGAGGTGATCGGCTCGGTGGTCGAGAAGCTGCTGCTGGAGGGCGTCTTCTCGAACGAGATCCAGCTCACCGACACGCTCGACAAGGTGATGTCCAAGCCGCTGCCGGTGGTCGGCTCGGGCGAGACGGTCACCAACCTGATGACCGTGCTGGAGAAGGCCGACGCCGCGGTGGTGCTGGTGGAGGGCAAGCCGCAGGGCATCGTCACCCGCCAGGACCTGCTGGGCTTCCTCACGAGCCGCACCGGCCACTGAGGTCCGGTCAGCGGGTCCGGCCGGCGGGCGGGCTGAGGGTTCGTCCGCGGGTGAAGTGGTACACCGGCGTCACCTCCGTGCAGCACGTGGTTAACACGGCTGGGGCATCGTTGGGTGCACGGCAAGACGCCGAGCCGGACGACGGCGACCGACCGGGAGCGGCTCCCCGGCGACCGCGGTCGTCCCGGACACGTCGGTCGGCCTGACCCGGCCCTCCGTGTCCGCCCGTGGGGGACGCCGTCGTCCCGCCCCTGTCCGGCCCCGGCCGGTCCACAGGGTGCGGCGGCTCCCGCGGCACCCATCGCGCCGTCCGGCGCGGCTCCGCGGCTCCCGGGTGGGGGAGCACGGCGGAGCACGGACGGGCCGGTCCCTCCTCGGAGGGGCCGGCCCCTCCCGTTTCCCGTACCCTCGCACGCATGACCAGCACTGACACGACCGGCCAGGACGCCCCGCGCTACGTCCGGCTCAGCATCGAGCTCATCGCCGAGATCACCGACGAGCAGGCCCTCAAGGCGGCGGCCCTGCAGCAGGTGACCGGCGACGAGTACCTCGACGACGAGGAGCGCGCGCAGTCCGTCGAGGCCATCGAGGTGGACCCCTCCGGCTCCCTCGCCCACTTCATCGACCCGGTCGCCCTGCTCGGCGACGTGCCGGGCGTCGAGCTCGCCTCGGCCACCTGGGAGTCCGCGCAGACCGAGTTCGACCCCGAGGGCGAGGGCTGGGACGAGTACACGGTGGACGAGACCGCCGAGTGAGACCCCGGTGACGCGAGCACCCGCGGGGTGTGCGCGCAGCCCCCGGCCCGCCCCGTGCGGACCGGGGGCTTTGTCCATATTTGGCGGTATCCAAAGTGCTCTCATACGATCTGATCCCGTTGGTGGTGGAACCGTGAAGGGGTGGATTGCGTTTCTATATCCGTAATGCCCGGAATTGATCAGCAGGGAGAACCGACGTGGCGGCACAGGACGGGCAGCGGCAGCGGCGCACGGCCGGGGGCAACTGGAGCCGACGCGGCGTGCTGGCCGGACTGATCGGGGCGCCGGTCCTGCTGATGGCGGCCTGCACCGACGACAAGGGCGGCTCCGCGGGCTCCTCCGGCACCGGCTCCGGCGGGACGGGTGGCGCCGGCGCCTCGGGCAGCGGCTCGCCGAAGACCTCGGTCGCCGTGATCACCGTGACCCCCGCCGACGGCGCCACCGGCGCCAGCTTCAGCGAGCCGGTCCGGGTCTCCGTCGGGGGCGGCACCCTCACCACCGTCCGGGTCGCCGACGCGACCGGCAAGGCGCTCGCCGGGGAGCTCTCCGCCGACGCCACCACCTGGACCTCCGCCGCCGCCCCGGCCAGCGGCACCAGGTACACCGTCTCCGCCGTCGCCGTGGACAAGGACCGGCTGGAGGCGGACGCCGACACCTCCTTCACCACCGCCACCCCGGCCAACACCTTCGTCGGCTACTTCACCCCCGAGGACGGCTCCACGGTCGGCGTCGGCATGCCCGTCTCGATCAACTTCAGCAAGCCGGTCACCGACCGCAAGGCCGTCCAGCAGGCGATCACCGTCATAGCCGAGCCGGGCGTCGAGATCGTCGGGCACTGGTTCTCCAGCACCCGCCTCGACTTCCGGCCGCAGGAGTACTGGGCCAAGGGCACCCGGGTCACCCTCAAGCTGCGGCTCAAGGACGTGGAGGGCGCCAAGGGCGTCTACGGCACCCAGTCCAAGGACGTCCGCTTCACCGTCGGCCGCGCCCAGACCGCGGTCGCCGACCTCGGCACCAAGAAGCTCACGGTCACCACCGACGGCCAGGTCACCGCCGTCTACCCGATCTCCGGCGGCTCCCCCGAGCACCGCACCTGGGGCGGCAGGATGGTGATCTCCGAGCAGTACCCGCAGACCCGGATGAACTCGCAGACCGTCGGCCTCGGCAGCGAGTACGACATCCCGGACGTGCCGCACGCCCAGCGGCTCACCACCTCGGGCACCTTCATCCACGGCAACTACTGGTCGCCGGCCGGGACCTTCGGCAGCGCGAACACCAGCCACGGCTGCATCGGACTGCGCGACGTCAAGGGCGGCCAGGACGCCTCGACCGACGGCGCCCGCTTCTACCGGAGCTGCATGGTCGGCGACGTGGTCGAGGTCGTGAACTCCGGCGACCGCACCGTCGAGCCGTCCAACGGCCTCAACGGCTGGAACCTGACCTGGGCCGCCTGGAAGGCCGGCAGCGCGATCTGAGCGGGCCGGCCGCGGTCCGAGCGGGCCGGCGCGGAACGCGACGTCCGGAACCCGCCGGTCCCGGCGGCGGCGCGGCGGCAGGCTGGACGGCATGACGACGACCACGACCGCCCTCGACGTCCGGCCGATCGACCCGGACGTCCTCGCCCGCCTGCGCGAGCGCGACGACAACGGACACCCGCCGGTGCTCTCGGTGGACGCGACCGGCGGCGCCCCGCTGCGCTGCTGCCTCACCCCGGCCGCCCCCGGCGACCGGATCGCCCTGCTCGGCTACGCGCCGCTGCGCCGCTGGGCCGCCGAGCACGGCGCCGACCCGGGCCCGTACGACGAGACCGGGCCGGTCTTCGTGCACGCCGAGGCGTGCGCGGGCGCCGGACCGGGCTGGCCGCCCGGCTTCCACACCGGTCAGCGGGTGCTGCGCGCCTACGACGCCCGGGGCCGCATCCTCGGCGGGGTGCCGGTGGAGGCGGAGGCCGCCGAGCGGGCCGCCGCCGACCTGCTGGCCGACCCCGAGGTGGCCGTGGTGCACGTCCGGGCGCTGCGCTTCGGCTGCTTCCAGCACGAGGTCCGGCGGGCCGCCGGATCGGGGCCGGTCGCGGGGGCTCAGCGCTTGGCGTAGTCGGCGAAGCCCTGCCAGTCGAGTGCGACGCAGGGCTCGTCGCCGAGCACCCAGGCGTCGTGGCCCGGCGCACAGACCATGAAGTCACCGGCGCCGAACTCGGTCTCCTCGCCGTCGTCCATGACGACCTTCATCCGGCCGGAGACCACGTACCCCATGTGCGAGGCCTGGCAGCTGTCGGTGCCGGCGATCGGCTTGATGTGCTCGGACCACCGCCAGCCCGGCTGGAAGACCGCCCGGCCGACCGGGCCGCCGGCCATGTTGACCAGCCGGAGCTCCCCCTTACCGCCCTCGAAGGGGCGGACCTCCTCGGCGTCCTCGTCGAAGTTCCTGCGCAAGAGACCGGCCATGACTGCTCCTCGGGCCACGGGCCCGCCCGCCGGACCGCGGGCGGGCCCGTCCTGCTGGTCCTTCCAGTCTGCGCCCGCCGGCGGGCGGGCGCAGGGGCGGTCAGGCCCCGGTGCGGGCGACGCCGATCGGGCAGGAGGCGCCGGTGCCGCCCAGGCCGCAGTAGCCGTTCGGGTTCTTGGCGTCGGACAGGTACTGCTGGTGGTACGGCTCGGCCGGGTAGAACGGGCCGGCCGGGGCGATCTCGGTGGTGATCGGGCCGAGGCCGATGGCGGTCAGCGCAGGCTGGAAGGCGTCCCGGGTGGCCTGCGCGGCGGCGGCCTGGGCGGGGGAGTGGGTGTACACGGCCGAGCGGTACTGGGTGCCGACGTCGTTGCCCTGGCGGTTGCCCTGGGTCGGGTCGTGCGCCTCCCAGAAGGTCTTGAGCAGCCGCTCGTAGGTGATCACGGACGGGTCGAAGACCACCCGGACCGCCTCGGTGTGGCCGGTCAGCCCGCTGCACACCTCCTCGTACGTGGGGTGCGGCGTGTGGCCGCCCTGGTAGCCGACCAGGGTGGTCCGGACGCCGGGCAGCCGCCAGAAGGTCCGCTCGGCGCCCCAGAAGCAGCCGAGCCCGAAGTCGGCGATCTCCAGCCCCTCCGGGTAGGGCCCGGTCAGCGGGTGGCCCAGCACGGTATGCGGCTCGCGCAGCTCGAAGGCCGGGGCGTCGCGGCCGGGGAGGGCCCGGTCGGCGGGGACGAGCGTGGACTTGTCGCGGTTGAACAGCACGGCCTGCTCCTGCTGGTCGGAGGCGGGAAGGTGGCGCTGGGTTCAACGCGGACGGCCGCCCCCGGATTCCGGGGGCGGCCGTGGCGGGCGGATGCGGGCGGGCGGTGCCTCAGGCGGCTGGGCGGCCGGCCTTGTCCCAGCCGGTGAGCGCGCGGTCGCGGATCTCGGCGAAGACCCCGGCGGGGTCGCCGGTGTACGTCCACGGCACCGCGTCGATGTACGGCCCGACCAGGCGGAACTGCTCGACGGCCTCGGCCCAGCGGCGGTTGTGGGTCAGCGCGGCGGCGAGCAGGTGCCGCTGCGCGGGCACCCGGAAGTCGTCCGCGGGGACGTCCCGCAGCTCGGCGAGCAGGGCGTCGGCGGCGGCCCGGGCCTCGTCGGTCATCCAGCTGCGGTACGTGTCCTCGCCCAGCTCGCGCTCGGCGACGGCGCGCAGCCGCAGGCCGGTGAGCAGGCTCCCGGGCGGGGCCGAGGCGGCGGCGCGCTCGGCGAAGGCGGTCATCTCCTCGTGCGAGCCGTACCACTTCGCGCACCAGTACTGCAGGGCGGTGGAGTGGGCGCCGTAGTGGTGCGGGGCGCGGGCGACGACCTCCGCCCAGTAGGTCCCGAACTCCTCCTTGGAGCGGCCGAGGCCGAGCGAGACGGCGAGCTGGGTGACCCAGGGCGAGGGGTCGGCCGGATCGAGGGCGGCGGCCTCCTCGCAGGCCGCCGCGGCCTCGACCAGCACCCGGCGGAAGCCCTGGAACTGCTCCTGGGTGACGTACTGGGCCCGCTTGCTGCTGCGGATCTCCCAGGCGACCTGGACCAGCGCGTCGGCGTGCACCACGGCCGGGTCGGCGTCGCCGGGCCGGGCGGTGCGCCAGGCCTTCAGCCAGGCGTCGTCCTCGGCGGCCCATTCGGCGAGGACGGCCACCTGGCGGTAGCGCAGGTTCCAGTCCGTGCCGGCGGCGGCCAGCAGGGCGGCGGCGGGCTCCCAGTCGCCGACGAGCGCGGCGGTGCGGGCGGCCTCCTCCTCGGGGGTGTCGGGGCGGATCCGGGTGGCGTCGAGCTCGGACTCGGCGGGCAGGCCGAGCGCCACGGGGTCGGGCCCCTTGCGCTTCGCGGCCCCGGCGCGGGCGGCGCCGACCGCGCCCTGGAGCTGGGCGGTCCGCCGCTCGGCGTACCAGGTCCAGAGCTTGAAGCCGATCAGCAGGACCAGCGGGATGATGACGATCAGACGGGCCATGGGGTCTTCCGGTGCGGGGGCTTCGGTGGGGGCTTCGGTGCGGGGGCGTCGCTGCGGGGACGGCGGTCAGACGACCGGGGACGCGGCGGCGGGGAGCCCGTACGGGGCGAGCAGCTCGCGCAGCGGGGCGGTGTCCGGGTCGTCGGCGCAGGCCGTGTCGAGGGCCGGGGCGAGCCGCTCGCCGAGGTCGCCCGGCAGGTCCAGGACGGCCGGGCCGGACCAGGAGAGCTCCCAGCGGGCGTGACCGGCGTCGACCAGGCCGAGCACGACGAGCCGGGAGAGCGCGCCGCGCAGGACCGGCCGGGCCAGCTCGCGGGCGGCGCGGCCGGTGGCGGCGCGGGCCTCGTCGCTCAGCGGCAGGTGCCCGACCAGCTCGCGGGTGCGGCCGGCGTCGACCGCGCCCAGGGCGCCGCCGACGGTGGACGGCAGGCCGAGGGCGGTCAGCGCGCCGCGGACCGGGGCGGTGCCCTCGCGGCAGTCGGCGAGCAGCGAGCGGTGGACCAGCTCGGGCCACTCGACACGCTCCTTGCGGGCCGCCTCGGGGATCAGGGTGACGGTCTCCAGCTCGGTCAGCACCCGCTCGGCGTCGCGCAGCAGCTCCAGGGCGGGCGCGGTGTCGCCGGCGCCGCGGCCGTCGTCCGGCAGCGCCTCGACCGCGGCGACCCGGCGGTCGATCGGCGGGTGCGAGTCGTACGGGTCGGGCTCGTGCTCGGGCAGGTCGAGGGCGAGCTCGGCCAGCTCCCGGCGGCGCTGCGGGTCGGCGAGCAGGTGGGTGAGGCCGCCGTACACCTGGCCGGGCGGGGGGAGCAGCCCGGCGTCCCAGCCCATGGTGGCGTAGGTGCCGAGGTAGTAGTCCTGGGCCGAGTCGAGCACCGGGATCCGGCGCAGGGCCGCGGCGGTGGCGTCGCGGCCGGCGAGCCGGGCGGCGACGCGGTCGGCGGCGTACTCCTGGCGGCGGCCGACCGCCTCGGAGACCCGGAAGTACAGCTTGGCGTACTGGGTGAAGAGCTTGGCCAGCACCCGGTCGACGCCGCCGGTGGCCTCCGCGTCGGAGGGCTTGCGGCCCTTGGCGAGCCGCTTCTCGGCCTTGGCCTGCAGCTTCGCGGCCTCGTCGGCCTCGTGCCGGTCGGCGCGGGCGTGCAGGCCGCCGATGGCGCGCAGGATCGCGGTGCGGCCGGCGACGGTGACGCCGGCGAGACGGACGTCCTGGTTGCTGTAGTGGCCGAACTCGTGGGCGAGGACGGACTCCAGCTCGCCCCGGGTGAGGCCGGCCAGCAGCGGGGTGCCGATCACCAGGTGGCGCTTGCCGGGCACCAGGCCGAGCAGCCGGGTGTCCTCCCGGACGCCCGCGTTGACCTCGGGGACGAGCCGGATCTCGGCCGGACCGCGGACCCCGGTCTGCTCGGCGATCCGGTCGACGACGGCCCAGAGGTCGGGCTGCTGCGCGCGGCTGACGGGGACTCCGGGCAGGTCGCCCCCGCCGCGCCGGTGGCGGGTCAGGAAGACCACCCGCAGCACGGGGTAAGCGACGGCGGCGGTGAGGAACCAGATCTTGAACAGGCCGGCACTGATCCCGTCGGCGGCCCGGTAGAGGGCGATGTCGACGGCGAGCAGGCCGCCGACGACGGCGAGGGCGAACAGGTAGAAGCCGGCGAGCATGGCCACGGCCGTCAGGGCCCGCAGTGATGTGCTCATGCCAGGAGTCGACGGTCGGCGGCAGGCGGGGACGCGCCCATGGCGGATTCCCTTTCGAGGGGCCGCGGGGGGTGCGGCGCAGGTGAACGTGTGTACGGCAAACGTGTGTACGGCAGGGAGGATGCTAGCGGTCCGGACGGACAGGTCCGCACCCCCTTTTTCGGCTGCTGACCAGGCGCTTTCGGTCCGGCCTTCGCTTTGACAGGGCTTGGCAACATTTGCGCACTACGCTCGATGCCATGACCGATCACCAGCTTCCCCAGGGCTTCGAGACCCTCGCCATCCACGCGGGTCAGGAAGCAGACCCCCAGACCGGGGCCGTCGTCACGCCGATCTACCAGGTGTCCACCTACAAGCAGGACGGGGTGGGCGGCCTCCGGGGCGGGTACGAGTACAGCCGCAGCGCCAACCCGACCCGCACCGCGCTGGAGGAGTGCCTCGCCGCGCTGGAGGGCGGGGCCCGCGGCCTCGCCTTCGCCTCCGGCCTCGCCGCCGAGGACACCCTGCTGCGCACGATCCTCAAGCCGGGCGACCACATCGTCATCCCCAACGACGCCTACGGCGGCACCTTCCGGCTGTTCGCCAAGGTGCTCACCCGCTGGGGCGTCGAGTTCTCCGTCGCCAACACCCAGGACCTCGGCTCCGTCCGCGAGGCGCTGCGCCCGAACACCCGCGCCGTCTGGGTGGAGACCCCGTCCAACCCGCTGCTCGGCATCACCGACCTGACCGCGCTCGCCGAGGTCGCGCACGGCGCCGGCGCCCTGCTGGTGGTCGACAACACCTTCGCCAGCCCGTACCTGCAGCAGCCGATCGCGCTCGGCGCCGACGCCGTCGTGCACTCCACCACCAAGTACATGGGCGGCCACTCGGACGTCGTCGGCGGCGCCCTGGTGCTCGCCGAGGCGGGCCTGGGCGAGGAGGTGGCGTACCACCAGAACGCGATGGGCGCCGTCGCCGGGCCGTTCGACTCCTGGCTGGTGCTGCGCGGCATCAAGACCCTCGGCGTCCGGATGGACCGCCACAGCGCCAACGCCGAGAAGGTCGCCGAGCTGCTCGCCGGCCACCCGAAGGTCAGCGAGGTGCTCTACCCGGGCCTGTCCTCGCACCCCGGCCACGACATCGCCGCCAAGCAGATGAAGGCCTTCGGCGGCATGGTCTCCTTCCGCGTCAACGGCGGCGAGGAGGCGGCGGTCGAGGTCTGCAACCGCACCGAGCTGTTCACCCTCGGCGAGTCGCTCGGCGGCGTCGAGTCGCTGATCGAGCACCCCGGCCGGATGACCCACGCCTCGGTGGCCGGTTCGGCCCTGGAGGTGCCGGCCGACCTGGTGCGCGTCTCGGTCGGCATAGAGTCGATCGACGACCTGCTCGCCGACCTGAAGCAGGCGCTCGGTTAGTCCCCGGCCCGGGCGGCGGCCGGACCCGCGGTCAGACCCCGCCCAGCCCGCCGGCCGGGCCCAGCCGGGCCCGGTCTCCGGTGCGGTCCGCGGTGTACGACTCCATCGAGTGGTTGAAGCGGGCCAGCAGGGCGCAGAACGCGCGCTGCTCCTCCGGCGGCCAGCCGGCCACCAGCCGCCGGGTCAGCTCGGCCCGCTCGGAGCGGACGTCGGCCAGCCGGCGGCAGCCGAGCGGGGTCAGCGCGAGCCGCACGGCCCGGCGGTCGGCCGGGTCCTGGACCCGGCCGACCAGCCCGGCCGCCACCAGCGGGGCGACCTGCCGGGTGACGGTGGAGGAGTCGATGGCCAGGGTGTCGGCGAGCGCCTTGACGTTGGACGGTCCGTGCCGCTCCAGCCGGTCGAGCAGCAGGTAGGCGGCGCGGTCCAGCGCGCCCACCCCGCCGGAGCCGCGGACCTGCTCCATCCGGCGGGCGAACACCGCCAGCTGGTAGTGCAGTTGGGTGTGCACGGGGTCGGTTCGGTCGGTGGCCTGGGGCGAGGTCGTCGTCATCGCGGCTCACGATCGTCGTGCGGTGAGAGAGGCTCAGAACCAGCAGGGTACGCGGGCCGGGCCGGGCCGGGAACCGTGCCGACATCACCGTTCGGGGTCCCGCACCGCCGTAGGCTGGCGGTATGCACAGCTGGCCGATCACCATCGACGACGTCCGCGGCGCCCACAAGATGCTCGCCGGGGTCGCCCGGGTCACTCCGATGGAGGGCAGCCGGTACCTGTCGGCGCTGATCGGCGCACCCGTCCACCTGAAGTGCGAGAACCTGCAGCGCACCGGCTCGTTCAAACTGCGCGGGGCGTACGTGCGGATCGCGGGCCTCTCGCCGGTGCAGCGGGCCGGCGGCGTGGTCGCGGCCAGCGCCGGCAACCACGCGCAGGGCGTGGCGCTGGCGGCCTCGCTGCTCGGCGTGCGCTCCACCGTCTTCATGCCGGTCGCGGCGCCGCTGCCCAAGGTCGCCGCCACCCGCGAGTACGGCGCCGAGGTGCGGCTGCACGGCAGCACCGTGGACGAGGCGCTGCAGGCCGCGCAGCGCTACTCGGACGCCACCGGCGCGGTCTTCATCCACCCCTTCGACCACTGGGACGTGGTCACCGGCCAGGCCACCGTCGGCCTGGAGATCCTGGAGCAGTGCCCCGAGGTACGCACGATCCTGGTCGGCGTCGGCGGCGGCGGACTGCTCGCCGGGATCGCCGCGGCGGTCAAGCCGCTGCGCCCGGACGTCCGGGTGATCGGGGTGCAGGCGGCCGGCGCCGCCGCGTACCCGCCCTCGCTGGCGGCCGGGCGGCCGATGTCGCTGGAGCACTTCGCCACCATGGCGGACGGGATCATGGTCGGGCGGCCCGGGGACATCCCGTTCGAGGTGGTCAACACGCTGGCCGACGGCGTCCGGACGGTCTCCGAGGACTCGCTCTCGCGCGCCCTGCTGCTGGGCCTGGAGCGGCTCAAGCTGGTCGTCGAGCCGGCCGGGGCCAGCCCGGTCGCCGCCCTGCTGGAGCACCCGGAGGACTTCGAGGGCCCGGTGGTCGCGGTGCTGTCCGGCGGCAACATCGACCCGCAGCTGATGCAGCGGGTGCTGCGGCACGGCCTGGCGGCGGCCGGGCGCTACCTCTCGCTGCGGGTGCGGCTGGCCGACAAGCCCGGCGCGCTGGCCGACCTGCTGGGGGTGCTGACCCGGGTGGACGCCAACGTGCTGGACGTGGCGCACGTGCGCACCGACCCCCGGCTGGGGCTCACCGAGGTCGAGGTCGACCTGCACCTGGAGACCAAGGGGCCGGAGCACTGCGCGCTGGTGCTCGGCGAGCTGCGGGACGCGGGGTACGTGGTCTCCCAGTAGCCGGGCGGGCGGCGCCCCGCCCGGGTGCGGCGGTGGCGGGCCTGGCAGTGGCGGGTCGGGCGGTGCGGGGGCCGTGGTGCCCGAGGGGTGGAAATCGGGTGCCGTTGTCAGTGGGGTCTGCGAGAGTGCCCCCGGAAACCGACTCGCCCGCAGTACGTGTTCCGGGGCAGAGTGGGACAGATCACCCAACTTTCGTCCGAGGAGATGAGGCGGCCCATGGCGCCTGCCATCCAAGCCGAGAACCTGGTGAAGACCTTCGGGGACGTCCGAGCCCTGGACGGCGTCAGTCTCGACGTCCCCGAGGGCACCGTGCTCGGGCTGCTCGGCCCGAACGGTGCGGGCAAGACCACCACCGTGCGCGTCCTCACCACCCTGCTCCGCCCCGACTCCGGGCACGCGGTGGTCGCCGGGGTCGACGTCCTCAAGCACCCGAACCGGGTGCGCAGTCTGATCGGGCTCTCCGGCCAGTACGCCGCCGTCGACGAGTACCTCACCGGCTACGAGAACCTGCAGATGGTCGGCGAGCTGTACCAGATGAGCGCCCGGGACTCCAAGGCCCGCGCGCTGGAACTGCTGGAGTGGTTCAACCTCACCGACGCCAAGGACCGCACCGCCAAGACCTACTCCGGCGGTATGCGGCGCCGGCTCGACCTGGCCGCCGCGCTGGTCGTCCGGCCGCCGGTGATGTTCCTGGACGAGCCGACCACCGGGCTGGACCCGCGCAACCGGCTGGCGCTCTGGGAGGTCATCGAGACCCTCGTCGACCAGGGCACCACGCTGCTGCTCACCACCCAGTACCTGGAGGAGGCCGACCGCCTCGCCCACGACATCGCCGTGGTCGACCACGGCCGGGTCATCGCCCGTGGCACCGCCGACCAGCTCAAGGCCCAGATCGGCGGCGAGCGGATCGAGGTCGTGGTGCACCGCGCCGACGAGATAGCCGGGGCGGTCGCCGCCCTCGCGCCGTACGCCAAGGGCGAGTCGGCGGTGGAGCGCAACACCCGCCGGATCACCGTGCCGGTCAACGGCGGCGCCCGGGTGCTCGCGGACGCCATCCGGGAGCTGGACTCCCGCTCCATCGAGATCGACGACATCGGGCTGCGCCGGCCGACCCTCGACGACGTCTTCCTCTCGCTGACCGGCCACGTCACCGCCGCCGAGGGCGAGGAGAACGGTGCCGGGCCCGACCGGGGCCGGGGCCACGGCGGGCACGGGCACGGGCACGGGCACGACGATCCCGACAAGCAGGCCGTCGCGGCCGGAACGGACCGCTGAGATGACCACCGCCACGGAGCACGCCATCGGCGGGGCCGTCCCCCGCCAGCGCCACGGCGCGGCCGCCACCCTGCACGACTCCTGGATCGTCGCCAAGCGCAACCTGCGCCGGATGACCCGCATCCCGGAGATCGTGGTCTTCGGGCTGATGCAGCCCGTGATGTTCGTGCTGCTCTTCTCGTACGTGATGGGCGGCGCGATCCAGATCCCGGGGACGCAGGCCGGCTCCGACGCGTACACGCAGTTCCTGATGGCCGGCATCTTCGCCCAGACGGTGACCTTCGCGGTGGCCGGCGCCTCCGCCGGGATCGCCGAGGACATGACCAAGGGCCTGGTCGACCGCTTCCGCTCGCTGCCGATGGCCCGCTCGGCCGTCCTGGTCGGGCGCACCCTGGCGGACCTCGTGCAGACCGCGTTCACCCTGCTGGTGCTCGCCCTGGTGGCGCTGGCGGTCGGCTGGCGGATCCACGAGGGGCTGCCGAAGGCGCTCGCCGCGTTCGGGCTGCTGCTCCTGCTCGGCTACGCGTTCTCCTGGATCGGCGCGCTGATCGGCCTGTCGGTGCGCAGCCCGGAGGCGGCCACCTCGGCCGGTCTGATCTGGCTGTTCCCGCTGACCTTCGTGTCCAACGCCTTCGTGCCGGTCAGCTCGATGCCGGGCTGGCTGCAGGCGATCGCCTACTGGAACCCGTTCAGCGCCACCGTGCAGGCCTGCCGCAACCTGTTCGGCAACCAGGTCGGGCCGGTGGACGACGTCTGGCCGATGCAGCACGCCGAGCTGATGTCGGTGCTCTGGTCGGTGCTGATCATGGCGGTGTTCTCCTGGCTGTCGGTGCGCAAGTACCGCTCGGCGGTCGGCTGAGCCCGGCCGGGCGACGGCACGGGGGGGGGGCGGGCGGGGGGACGCCGGGGGCGGCCC
>NZ_JBSGXP010000162.1:0-19726 GCF_053610105.1 Kitasatospora sp. NPDC054939
CCGTCCTGCTGCTCCTCACCTACCGCAGCCCGGTCCTGTGGCTGGTCCCGCTGCTGGTCGTCGGCGCCGGGGACCGGCTGGCCGGGGTGCTGGTCGGCGCGCTCGCCCCGCACGCGGGAGTCCAGGTCGACGCCTCCGCCGCGGGCATCCTGTCCGTGCTGGTCTTCGGCGCCGGCACCGACTACGCCCTGCTGCTGGTCTCCCGCTACCGCGACGAGCTCCAGCTCGACGGGAACCGCTTCACCGCGATGGCCCGAGCCTGGCGCGGCACCGCCCCGGCCGTCCTGGCCAGCGGCACCACGGTCGTGCTCAGCCTGCTCACCCTGCTGGCCGCCGAACTCACCGGCAACCGCGGCCTGGGCTTCGCCGGAGCCGTCGGCATCCTCACGGCCGTGCTGTTCGGCCTGGTCGTGCTGCCCGCCGCGCTGGTGCTGCCCGGGCGGTGGCTGTTCTGGCCGCTGGTGCCCCGGGTCGGCGACCCGGTCGCGGCCGACCGCCGGGGCGGGTGGGCGCGGATCGGCCGGGCCGTCGCCCGCCGCCCCGCCCGGGTCGCCCTCGGCGGCACGGCCGTCCTGCTGCTGCTCGCCTCGGGGGCGCTCGGCGCCCGCACCGGCCTCGCCCAGGCCGACTCCTTCCGCGAGACGCCCGAGGCCGTCCGCGGCCAGCGCACCCTGGCCGCCGTGCAGCCGGCCGGTGCGCCGGCCCCGCTCACCCTGCTCTCCGCGGCCGGCTCCGCCGACGAGGTCGTCCGGGCCGCCCGCGAGGTGCCCGGGGTCGCCGCGGTCACCGCCGGCGCCCGTACCGAGCGCCACGCCCGGGCCGAGGTGGTGCTCGCCGACGCCCCGGGCACGGCCGCCTCCGACCGCACGATCGACCGGCTGCGCGCCGCGGTCGGCGCGGTCGCCGGGGCCGACGCCCTGGTCGGCGGCGCCACTGCCGAGGCGTACGACACCGCCCGGGCCAACGACCGGGACACCCGGGTCGTGGTGCCGCTGGTCCTGGTGATCGTGCTGCTGGTGCTCGTCGTCCTGCTGCGCGCGCTGCTCGCCCCGGTGCTGCTGGTGGCGACCGTGGTGGCCTCGTACTTCGCCGCGCTCGGCGCCGGCTGGGTGGTGTTCCGGACGGTCTACGACTTCCCGGCGCTGGACACCAACGTCCCGCTGCTGTCATTCCTGTTCCTGGTGGCGCTGGGCGTCGACTACAACATCTTCCTGATCGCCCGCACCCGGGAGGACACCCTCGCCGGGCACGGCACCCGGGCGGCGGTGCTGCGAGCCCTTGCCGCCACCGGCGGGGTCATCACCAGCGCCGGGATCCTGCTCGCCGCCGTCTTCGCGGTGCTCGGCGTGCTGCCGCTGATCACCCTGACCCAGATCGGCGTGATCGTCGGCCTCGGCGTCCTGCTGGACACCCTGCTGGTCCGCACGGTGATGGTGCCCGCCCTGGTGCTGCTGACCGGGCGGCGCTTCTGGTGGCCCGGCCGGCCCGAGCGGTCCGGCGCCGCCGCCACGGGCGGCGCCTGAGACGGTCGCGGCCCGCCCCCGCCGGTGCGGGAGCGGGCCGTCGGGCCGTCGGGCCTCAGAGCAGGGTGCTCCAGTAGTACCAGAACCGGTTGAGCACAAGCAGGGCGATCACCGCGTACGCCAGGGCCGGGACCGCCCAGTGGTAGCGCAGCAGCTCCCGGACCACCGGGCGCAGCCGGGCCGGCGTCGGCAGCACCCCGGTCCGCAGGTTGTGCAGCGTGGTGTACCAGAACAGCGGGATCATCGCCGCCCACACCACCATGCAGTACGGGCAGAGCGCGCCGATCCGGTACAGCGCCTGGTAGGACAGCCAGCCGACGAAGGCGATCCCGAACAGCGCCCCGGCCTGCAGGCCGAGCCAGAACCAGCGCCGGTACGCGGCCCCGGCGAGCAGCCCGGCGCCGGTCGCGAGCACCACCGCGAAGCCGACCAGGCCGAGCAGCGAGTTCGGGAAGCCGAAGGCCTCCGCCTGGTCGCTGCGCATGATCGAGCCGCAGCTGATGATCGGGTTGATGTTGCAGTTGGGGACGTACGAGGGGTCCTGCAGGATCTTGATCTTGTCCAGGGTGAGGACGATCGAGGCGAACAGGCCCAGTGCGCCGGTGCCCAGCAGCAGGACGGCGAAGCGGCGCGGCGCGCCGGTGCCCGACCCGCGGGGGGCGGGCGCGGTGGCGGCGGCGGTCACCCGGTCACCTGCCGGACCAGCGCGGTGAACTGCTCGGGGGAGACCGGCGAGCCGTTCTTGAAGACGTCCAGCTTGTTGCCGTCCAGCCGGACGGTCGGGGTGCCGGTGACGCCGCTGCGGTCGAAGGCCTCGTCGACCTTCTTGGCCCACGGCAGGTAGGTGCCCTCCTGCACGGCCTTGACGAAGGCGTCGGTCTTCAGGCCCGGCACCTGCCCGGCCAGGTCGAGGATCCGGTTGACGTCGCCGAAGCCGTCCTCGCGCTCCTCGGGCTGGTTGGCGTACAGCACGTCGTGGAAGCCGCTGAACTTGTCGACGCCCTCGTTCAGCGCGGCGCCCGCGGCGGCCAGCGCCACGTGCGAGCCGCGGCCGCCGAGCCCCTTGTCCAGGAACGCGGCCATCCGGTACTCGATCTTGTACGTGCCGCTGTCGGCCAGCTGCTTCATGGTCGCGCCGGTGGTGGTCTCCAGCCGCTCGCAGTACGGGCAGCGGAAGTCCTCGAAGATCTCCAGGGTGTGCGGCGCGTCGGCCTTGCCGTACGTGACGACCGTGCCGTCCGGGCCGCTCGTGTGGGCCGGGACGACCAGCGGCCCGTCGGTGCCGGCCAGGTCGGCCCCGGCGCCGGAGGAGGAACCGCCGATCGCGAGGGCGACCCCCGCGACCAGGGCGAGGACGGCGGCGGAGGCCGCGCCGACCACGGTGCGGCGGCGGATCCGGGCGGAGCGCTCGGCGCGCTCGCGCTCCTCGCGCATGCGGTCGGTGGCGGCGCGGCGGGCGGCCTTGCGGTCGGCGTTGTGGCGGGTGTTGCTCATGGTGGATGTCGTCCTGTGCTCGGTCGCGTACGGGGCGGGCGGAGGCCGGCCGAGCGGGAGCTGCGTGCTCAGCCGGCGGCGAGCACCGGCGGGCCGCGCCGGACGGCGGGGCCGAGGACGACGGGGTCGGCCGGGATCCGCACCCGGCTGGCGCGCGGGAACGGCGCCCGGACCACCGGACGGGCCGGTGCGGCGGCGCCCAGCAGGGCGAGCAGCCGGCGGACGGCGGCCGGGCCGAGACGACGGGCGAACGCGCGCAGCGCGCCGGTGGCCCGCAGGACCGCGCCGAGCGCGGCATCGGCCCGGTGCAGCCAGAACGCCGCGGCCAGTCCGATCACGGTGTGCAGCACCACCAGCAGGACGGCGCCGAGCGCCGACGGCAGCCCGTGGCCCAGCAGGAACCCGCCGAGCGAGCCGCCGCCGCAGAGCAGCGGGCGCAGACCGTGCGCGGCGTCCGGCGGCAGCGACGGGCAGGCCGTCTGGGCCAGGCCGAACAGCGCGCTCAGGCCCAGCTCCAGCGGGACGAACACGGCCGCGACCCGGCCGAAGCCGTGCTGCCCGCCGGCCAGCAGCAGGGCCGCCGCGAAGACGGCGGTGCCGGCCAGGGCGAGCGTGGCCAGCGGCAGCGGGCGGCCGGTCACCAGCACCTGGCCCAGGCCCGCGAGCAGCACGACCAGCGCGGCGAACAGCGCCGCGCGGAGCGTCCTGGTGGCCGGGCCGGCCGGGTAGTCGGTCATGGCTTCCGAGTCTGCCACAGGGGGAAATCGGAACCACCGGCCCGGCCGCCGGCTGTGGGGATCCTCACCGCGGGCCCGGCGGTCCGCTCACCCGCCGGCCGTCCGCTCACCCGCCGGCCGTCCGCTCACCCGCCGGCGGCCCGCTCACCCGTCGGCCGTCCGCTCCTCCACCAGGTCGCGGAAGTGTTCGAGGTCCGCCCGCACCGCCCGCTCGATCGCCCCGGCCTGGGCGAAGCCGTGCGGACCGCCGAACACCTCGTGCACCGCCTCCGGGTCGTACTCCACCCGGATCTGCACCCGGGTGTGCGAGGCGTCCAGCGGCAGCAGCGCGAAGGTGCCGCGCAGCGGGACGCCGTCCCGGGTCTGCCAGGACATCACCCGGCCACGGCCCCGGTCGGTGATCTCGGTCTCCACCGCGTGCTCGCTGCCCCCGTACTCGATCCCCAGGTGGGCGAGGTTGCGGCCGTGCGGCTCGGCGCTGCGCACCCCGTCGACGAAGCGGGGGTAGTCGTGCACGCGGTGCAGCTGCTCCCAGGCGGCCAGCACCGGGGCGTCGATGTCGATCTGTTCCTCAAGGGTGCTCATGGCGGTACCTTTCCGACCCTCCCAGCCTGCGCCGCCGCCGGCGAACGGGCAAAACGCCGGACGGGCGGGGCGCGGCCCGCTGCGCGAGACTGGGCAGCATGCCGGAGCTTCCGGAGGTCGAGGCGCTCAGCGCCTTCCTCGCCGAGCGGCTGACCGGGCGCGAGATCGCCGAGGTCCGGCCGGTGGCGATCAGTGCGCTGAAGACGTACGACCCGCCGGTGACGGCACTGGAGGGGCGGACGGTCGGCGGGGTGGCCCGGCACGGCAAGTTCCTGGACGTCGATGCGGGCGGCCTGCACCTGGTGGTGCACCTCGCCCGGGCCGGCTGGCTGCGCTGGCGCGACCACCTGCCGGAGGAGCCCCCGCGCCCGGGCGGACGCAACCCGCTCGCCCTGCGGCTGCGGCTGGCCGGCGGGGCGGGGGACGGCTTCGACCTGACCGAGGCGGGGACCAGGAAGGGCCTCGCCGTGTACGTGGTCGCCGACCCGGCGGAGGTCCCCGGGATCGCCCGGCTCGGCCCCGACCCGCTGGACCCGGCGTTCACCCTGGAGGCGTTCACCGCCCTGCTGAGCGGTGAGCGCCGCCGGCTCAAGGGCGTGCTGCGGGACCAGGGCGTGCTGGCCGGGGTCGGCAACGCCTACTCGGACGAGGTGCTGCACGCCGCCCGGATGTCCCCCTACAAGCAGCCGGCGCAGCTGACCGGCGAGGAGACCGCGCGGCTGTACGAGGCGCTGGTCGGCACCCTGCGCGAGGCGGTGGAGCGCTCGCGCGGGCTGGCGGCCGGGGAGCTGAAGGCGGAGAAGAGGACCGGCCTGCGGGTGCACGGCCGGACCGGGCAGCCCTGCCCGGTCTGCGGGGACACCGTGCGCGAGGTCTCCTTCGCCGACTCCTCGCTGCAGTACTGCCCGACCTGCCAGACCGGCGGCAAGCCGCTCGCCGACCGCAGGCTCTCGCGGCTGCTGAAGTAGCGCGCGGGCCGGCGGTCGGCCGCGGGCCCGCGGTGCGCCTCACGGCTTGCGGGCGACCGCACCCCAGTAGTACGCGGCATACGGGTCGGCCGGCGGTTCGCCGTCGGGGCGCCAGGACATCACGGGGGAGACGCCGGGCTCCAGGATCTCCCAGCCGTCGAAGAAGCGGGTGACCTCCTCGCGGGTCCGCGGGACGAGCGTCATCCCGCCCTGCTGGGCGGCGGCGGTCACCTGGGCGACGGTCTCCGGGTCGAAGTCCTGGGTGGGGTGGGTGAGCGCCACGCAGCTGCCGGAGGGGAGGGCGTCGCGCAGCTCGGCGACCTTGCCCCAGGGGTCGTCCCCGTCGGCGATCAGCATCAGGACGGCGATCAGCAGCAGGCCGACCGGCCGGTCGAGGTCGAGCGTGGAGGTGAGCGCGGAGTCGGCCAGCAGCTCGGTGGGCTTGCGCAGGTCGGCGTGGATGTAGGTGGTGCGGCTGCTCTGGGTGGAGACCATCAGGGCGCGGGCGTGGGCCAGCACGATGGGGTCGTTGTCCACGTACACGACCCGGGTGCCGGGGCTGACGGCCTCGGCGATGTCGTGGGTGTTGGGGGAGGTGGGGATGCCGGTGCCGAGGTCGAGGAACTGGTGGATGCCGTGCTCCCGGGCCAGGAAGCGGACGGCGCGGCCCTGGAAGGCGCGGTTCTCCTTGGCCATCGTGCGGATGCTGGGGATGGCCGCCTCGAAGGCCTGCCCCATGGCGCGGTCGGGGGCGAAGTTGGTCTTCCCGCCCAGCCAGTAGTCGTAGACCCGGGCGGAGTGCGGAGCGCTGGTGTCGACGCCGAAGCGCTCCCACTGGCTCAGCTCGGCGGGGTCGGTCTCGTGCTGCTGGTCGGAGAAGTCCTGACTCGTCGTCATGGCCACGTCCTCTGGAGACAGATCATCACACTGGGGGTGGTCAGCGTAGCGGTCCCGGGTGGCCGCCGGGGGAGCGGTGTCCGCATCGCGGGAGGCCGGCCGCCGGACCTCCGGCGGCCGCGGGTGCGGCGGGGGCGCCCAGGCCCTGTCCGGCCGGACAGGGCCTGGGCCGTCGGGGTGATGATCGGGACCCGTTCGGGGTGGGGCCGGGACGCGGTGGGCCGGGCGGGGGAAGCCTTCGGAATGCTGTCAGATCGTCAGATTACTTCGCGCAGATTGCTGCTGGTGGCCGCCGGAATGTCCCTCCTGGGGGTGGCCGGCTGCGGCCGGACCGAGGGGACGGAGGGGTCGGCGGCCCCCGGACCGCCGACCGGGGGCGAGTCCGCCGCGGTGCCCGCCGACGGTGCGACGGCCCCGCCGTCCGGCACGCCGTCCGCCCCCGGCTCCGGCGCGCCGTCCGCCCCCGGCGCCCCGTCCGCCTCGGGCACCCCCTCCGGCCGGCCCGCCGGGTCGGACCGGGCGCCCGCCTCCGCCTCGGCGGGCCCGTCCGCGCAGGCCGCGCCCCGGGTGCCGGTCGAGGCCGAGGGCCGCCCGGTGCTGGAGCTCAACCCCGAGCGGCGGGTGGTGGCGCTCACCCTCGACGACGGGCCGGACCCGAAGCACACCCCGACCGTGCTGGCGCTGCTGGAGAAGCACGGGATCCGGGCGACGTTCTTCCTGGTCGGCGAGAACGTCGCGGCCCACCCCGGGCTGGTGCGGGAGATCGCCGACCGGGGGCACCACATCGCCAACCACACCTGGTCCCACCCGGACCTGCGGCAGCTGTCGGAGTCCCGGGTGCGGGAGGAGCTGGAGCGCACCTCCGACCTGCTGCACCGGGCGACCGGGCGGGCGCCGACCTGGTTCCGGGCGCCGGGCGGTGACTGGTCGTCGGCCTCGCTCAAGGTCAGCGCCGCGCTGGGGATGCGGCCGATGGGCTGGTCGGTCGACCCGCGGGACTGGGCGCGGCCGGGGACGGCGGTGATCACCGAGCGGGTGCTGAAGGACATCCGGCCGGGTTCGATCGTGCTCAACCACGACGGCGGCGGCGACCGTTCGCAGACGGTGGCGGCGCTCCAGGCGTACCTGCCGGTGCTGATCGACGCCGGGTACTACTTCACGGCGCCGCCCTCGTAGCGCGAAGCACCCCGGGTGGCGGGGGTAGCGGGTCCGCGGCGTGAACCACTCGAACGAGTGAGGAAGCAGAACCGTTTCAGCAGATCTGAGGGCCTTTAGGGTGATCTCACCCAGTTCCCCCGGCGCCGCCGTGCACCCCCCGGACCGGCCGCCGCCGTCGCGTACCGCCCTGAAAGGGGCCTCCCCCCATGCGCCTTCGCAACGCCGCGCTCTGCGCCGCCAGTGCCCTCGTCCTCGCCCTCGCCGTCCCGGGCTCCGCCGCCGCCGCCGACGGCGAACGCCACCGGGTGCACCGGCTCGTCGCCGACCGGGCCGGTGCACCCTCGGCCGTCCTCGCGGCCGGCCCGGCCGCCGGGTACGCCGATTCGTACGAACTCCGGGACAGCGGGCGGATTGGTTGAGACCATTCCCGGTGAACCGGCCGTGAACGGGGGCCGGACCGTCGTCCGACCCCACCGGGAGCGCGCGTGCCGATACGACCAGCGGGGCTCGCGTCCCGGCGGAGCGGCCTGCTCGCCGTCCTCGCCGTCCTGATCCTCGCCGCCGCCGGCCTCGGCGGCTACCGGGCGCTCGACGGCGGGGGCGGGGCCGGCGCCGGACCCACCGCCGCCGGCCCCCGCACCGGGGACCGCATCATCCCGGCGCCGCTCTCCGCCAGGGCCGCCGAAGGACCCGGCTACCGGCTCACCGCCGGCACCGTCCTGCGGGTCGCCGCCGGCACCGGCGAACCGGCCCGGGAGGCCCGCGGGATCGCCGACCGGCTCGCCGCCGACCTGCGCCGGTCCACCGGGCTCCCGCTCACCGTCGAGGACGCCCCGGGCGCGGCCGACGGCATCGTCCTCACCCTGGACGGCGCGCTGCCCGAGGCCACCGGCCCCGAGGGCTACCGGCTCACCGCCGACGCCACCCGGGTGGTGATCGCCGCCCGCACCGGCGCCGGCCTCTACCGCGGCACCCAGACCCTGCGCCAGCTGCTGCCGCCGCAGATCGAGAGCCGCACGGCCGTCACGGACGGCACCGCGTGGACGGTCGCCGCGGTCGACATCGAGGACCGGCCGCGCTACGCCTACCGGGGCGCGCTGCTCGACGTCGCCCGGCACTTCTTCACCGTCGACGAGGTCAAGGGCTTCGTCGACCGGCTTGCCCTCTACAAGGTCAACCACCTGCACCTGCACCTGACCGACGACCAGGGCTGGCGGCTCGCGATTCCGGGCCGGCCCGCGCTCACCGGGATCGGCGCGGTGGGCGAGGTCGGCGGCACCCCCGGCGGGTTCTACACCGAGGCCGACTACCGCGAGATCGTCCGGTACGCGCAGGAGCGCTACCTCACGGTGGTGCCCGAGATCGACCTGCCCGGCCACACCAACGCGGCGCTCGCCGCCCACCCCGAGCTCGACTGCACCGGCAGCCGCCGGCCCGCCCCGTACACCGGCATCGAGGTCGGCTTCAGCCTGATCTGCCCCACCGACGAGCGGACCTTCGCCTTCACCGAGGAGGTCGTCCGGGAGGTCGCCCGGCTCACCCCCGGCCCCTACCTGCACATCGGCGGCGACGAGGTGAAGAAGCTCGACGCCGCCGGCTACCGCGAGTTCGGCCGCCGGGTGGCCGCCCAGGTGCGCGCCGCCGGGAAGATCCCGATCGGCTGGAACCAGTACGCGCCCGCCGCCGGACCGGACGGCTTCGACCTGCTGGAGTACTGGCAGGGCGACTCCGACGAGCTGGCCGAGGCCGTCCGCAGGGGCGCCGGGGTGATCATGGCCCCGGCCAACCGCACCTACCTCGACATGAAGTACCACAGCCGCTACGACCTCGGACTGGTCTGGGCCGGCACCATCGACGTCTCCACCGCCTACCGCTGGGACCCGGACACCGTGAAGCAACTGCCCCCGGGCGCCGTCCGCGGCATCGAGGCCCCGCTGTGGACGGAGACCCTGAGCACCCCCGCCGACCTCGACCGGATGCTGCTGCCCCGGCTGCCCGCCCTCGCCGAGGTCGGCTGGTCGGACCGCTCCCGGCAGGACTGGGAGGACTTCCGCCGCCGCCTCGGCGAGGAGGGCCGGCGCTGGGAGGCGGCCGGCTTCGGCTACGAGAAGCGCCCCGAGATCCCCTGGCGCTGACGGCAGGCCGCCCCGGCCCGGGTCGGCGTAGCGTGGCGGGAGGGAGGGTCCCCACCCCGCCGTCCGCAGGAGGCACCCATGTCCGAACGGGATCCGGACCCGGTGGAGCAGGAGGCGTTCGCCGGCCGCATCGTGCAGGTACTCAACGACGCCTGCCTCGCCATGATGACCAGCGTCGGGTACCGCACCGGGCTCTTCGAGGCGATGGCCGGCCTGCCGCCGTCCACCAGCGAGGAGATCGCCCGCGCGACCGGGCTCGACGAGCGCTACGTCCGCGAGTGGCTCGGCGGCATGGTCGTCGGCGGGATCGTCGCGTACGACCCCGGGGCGCGCGCCTACCGCCTGCCGCCCGAGCACGCCGCCTCGCTCACCCGGGCCGGCGGGCCGGACAACATGGCCGGGATGATGCAGTACGTCGGCCTGATGGCCAACGTCGAGGACGAGGTGGTCGAGGCGTTCCGGCACGGCGGCGGGGTGCCGTACACCTCCTACCCGCGCTTCCAGCAGCTCCAGGGCGAGGAGTCGGCCCGGGTCTACGACGCGGCCCTGGTCGAGGGCATCGTGCCGCTGGTACCCGGCCTGCCGGAGCGGCTGCGGGCGGGCATCGACGCCGTCGACATCGGCACCGGGCAGGGGCACGCCGTCAACGTGCTCGCCCAGGCCTTCCCGGCCAGCCGCTTCACCGGGGTCGACATCTCCGAGGGCGGCATCGCCGCGGCCCGCGCGGAGGCCGCCGACCTGGGCCTGGCCAACGCCGGGTTCGTGCAGTCCGACACCGCCGAACTCGACGGCAGCTACGACCTGGTCACCGCCTTCGACGTCATCCACGACCTCGCCCGGCCCACCAGGACGCTGAGCGCCGTCGCCCGCGCGCTGCGCCCCGACGGGATCTTCCTGATGGGCGACATCGCCGCCTCCAGCAACGTCGAGGAGAACGTCGACCACCCGCTGGGCCCGACCCTGTACGCCTTCTCGACCTTCTACTGCATGACCGTCTCACTGGCCGAGGGCGGCGAGGGCCTCGGCACGGTCTGGGGCGAGCAGACGGCGCGGCGGATGCTGGCCGAGGCGGGCTTCGGCGCGGTGGACACGGCGACCGTCGAGGGCGACGTGGTCAACGTGTACTACATCGCCCGGCCGACCGCCGCGGCGCGGGCCGCGTAGCTCCCCGGCCCCCGGGAGGCCCGGGACTCGCCAGGGCGGCGGGGCGGGCGTAGGTTCGAGGTGTTCGAGGTGTCCGCAGGGAAGGCGTCGACGCATGCTCGAACTGCGGATCAGACTGCTCGGCGGCTTCCGGGTCCGGGTCGGGACCCGGGAGATCGCCGACGACCAGTGGCGGCTGCGCAAGGCCCGCAGCCTCGTGAAGCTGCTCGCCCTCACCCCCGGCCACCGGCTGCCCCGGGCGCGGGTGCTCGCCGCGCTCTGGCCGGCCCTGGCCCCCGAGGCCGCGGCCAACCAGCTGCGCCGGGCCCTGCACGAGGCCCGCCGCGCGCTCGACCCCGACCCGCACGCCGCCCACCGCCACCTGGAGTCCGGCGAGCAGCTGGCCCTGGTCCCCGCGGGCGCCGTCCGGGTGGACGTCGACGAGTTCGAGCAGGCCGCGCTGCACGCCCGCCGCAGCCGCGACCCGCGCGCCTACGAGCGGGCCGTCGCCCGCTACGGCGGCGACCTGCTGCCGGAGGACCGCTACGAGGCGTGGGCGGCCGACCGCGAACGCGCCCTGCACGCCGAGTACCTGGCGCTGCTGGTGGAACTCGGCGGGCTGCGCGAGGCCCGCGCCGACCTGGACGGCGCCGCCGCCGTACTGCGCCGCGCGGTGGCCGCCGAACCGCTCGACGAGGCGGCCTCGCTCGCGCTGATGCAGGTCCACGCGCTGGCCGGGCGCCGCTACGAGGCGGTCCGCGAGTACGACCGGCTCGCCGGTGCGCTGGATCGGGACACCGACGGCACCGAGCGACCCGGCCCCGCCGCCCAGCGGCTGCGCGAGCAGGTCCGCACCGGCGGCGAGGTCCGCGCCGAACTCGCCGGGGAGCTCTGGGAGCACGTCGGCGACGCCCGGACCGACTGCGGCGACACCGCCGGGGCCGCCGCCGCGTACGCCGCAGCCCTGCGGCCCGCCGTGGTGGACCTGCCCGCCT
The DNA here is from genome assembly GCF_053610105.1 of Kitasatospora sp. NPDC054939. Classification (NCBI taxonomy): domain Bacteria; kingdom Bacillati; phylum Actinomycetota; class Actinomycetes; order Kitasatosporales; family Streptomycetaceae; genus Kitasatospora; species Kitasatospora sp. NPDC054939. The sequence goes on from NZ_JBSGXP010000162.1 coordinate 11,636, forward strand.
CCCCGGGCCTGCCGACCCGCGGCGGGGAGCAGGGCGCCGGACTGCGCGCCGCCCGGCTGCACCGCAAGGCCGCCGCCGCCCACCTCGCGGACGGCGGGCCGGCCGCCGCCGGGCCGCAGCTGGCCGCCGCCGAGACCGCGCTGGCCCGGGAGGAGGCCGATCCGGCGGAGAGCGGCCGCCTGCTGGCCGTCCGGGCCGGCTGGCTCGCCGCCTCCGGCCGGCACGAGGAGGCGCAGCGGGCCGCCGAGGGCGGGCTGGCCGCCGCCGAGCAGTACGGCGGGCCGGCCGACCGGGCCGCCGCCCGGGAGGCGCTGGCCGTCGTGGAGTACGCGCGGGGCGCCTGGCGGGAGGCGCTGCACCGGGAGATCGAGCACCCCGCGGGCGGCCCGGTCGGCCCCGACCCGATCGCCTCCGTGCACGCCTGCCTGGCCCAGCACCAGCTGTACGCCGACGGGCCGGCCGACTCCGTGGAGGCGTACGCCCGGCACACCCTGGATCTGGCGATCGCCCGCGGCGACCGAGCGGCGGAGGCTTTCGCCTGGTGCCTGCTGGGCGAGTCGCTGCTGCTGCGCGGCCACTGGGACGAGGCGCCGGGCTGCCTGGAGCGCAGCGCCCACCGGTACGCGCAACTGCCCGGCCACGGTGCGGCGCTGCCTCGCCAGCGGCTGGCCGAGTACGAGGCCGCCCGCGGCGACAGCGCGGCGGCGGCCGAGCACCTGCGCCGCGGCCTGGCCGACGCCGAGCGCTCCCCGGTCGCCCGGCACGCCTTCGCGCGGCTGTACGCGACGGCGGCCTTCGACGCGCTGGAGCGCGGCGAGCCGGGCGAGGCGGTCAGGTCGGTGCGGGCCGCGGCCCGTACGGCGGTGCGGCACGGGGAGTGCCCCACCTGCGCGGCGCCGCTGCACCCGGTGGCGGCGGAGGCGTTCGCGGCGCTCGGCGACGTCGACGGCGCGGCCGAGCACGCGGCGGCGGCCCGGGCCGTCCCGGGGGCGGCGGACAGCGCGGCCCGGCGGGCGATGGCGCAGTCGGCGCTCGGCTCGCTGGCGGCGGCGCACGGCGACCGGGCGGGTGCCCGGGCCCGGCACCTGACGGCGGCCCGGCTGTACACCGGGGCCCGGCAGCCGTACTGGGCGGCGCGGGCGAAGGTCCGCGCGGCGGCCGACGGCGGTGCCCGCCGCGAGGACCGGGTGCTGCGGGCCGAGGCGGCGGAGGCGTTCGAGGCCCTCGGCGCGCGGCGGGCCCTGGCCGCGCTGCGCGGCGAGCGGCCGCTGGCGACGGCGGCCGGACCGGGCCGCGGGTGACGGCGATCGACCGAGGGTGACAGGGAGTCCGCGATGAAGACCGCAACGGGCTGGACGCCGGAGGCCATTTCGGCGGAGCCGTACAACGCGCAGACACCGTCGGCGGCGCTGGCCGAGCCGATCACCCCGACCGGTGCCTTCTTCGTCCGGGACCACTTCGGGGTTCCGCGGCTGGAGCGCTCCAGCTGGCGGCTGCGGGTGACCGGGCTGGTGGCCCGGCCGCTGGACGTCGGCTACGACCGGCTGCGCGGCCTGCACCGGCGGGAGCTGGACGTGGTCGTGGAGTGCGCGGGCAACGGCCGCGCCCTGATGTCGCCCCGGCCGCCGGGGCTGCCGTGGGGCCAGCGGGCGGTGGGCTGCGCCCGGTTCGCCGGGGTGCCGCTGCGCGAGCTGCTGGCGGGGGTGGGGCTGCGGCCGGAGACCGCGGAGCTGGTGTTCACCGGCGCCGACCGGGGCCTGCTGCGCGGCCGGTCGGTGGCCTTCGAGCGGAGCCTGCCGGTCGCCGTGGCGCTGCACCCGGACACCCTGCTGGCCACCCACATGAACGGCTCGCCGCTGACCGCCCGCCACGGTGCGCCGGTCCGCCTGGTGGTGCCCGGGCAGTACGGGGTGGCGGACGTGAAGTGGCTGGTCGGGGTGCGGGCGGTGGGGCGGCCGTTCACCGGGCCGTTCCAGGCCGAGGAGTACGTCTACCGGCAGTCGTCCGGGTCGGCGGAGGGCACCCCGGAGGGGCCGGTGACGGTGATCCGGGTGAAGTCGCTGATCACCGAGCCAGCACCGGGCGCGCTGCTGCCGTTCGGCCGTCCGGTGCGGCTGCTCGGGCGGGCCTGGTCGGGCGGCGGCGCGCCGGTGCTGGGGGTGGAGGTGCGGGCGGACGCCGGCCCCTGGCGGCCCGCCCGGACGGTGCCGCCGACCGGGCCGTACGCGTGGACCGGCTGGTCGTACCGGTGGACGCCGGAGCGGTCGGGGCCGGTGCGGCTGCAGGCCAGGGCGAGCGACGCGGCCGGGCACCGCCAACCGCTCAGCACCCCCTGGAACGAGCAGGGCTACGGCTGCAACCCGGTCGCCTCGGTGGACGTGGTGGTCGGGGAGCACCCGGGCGCCGCGCCCGGAGCGGTGTGAGGCCATGAACGGCAGCGACGCCGTCGACGGCCCCGGGCGCACCCCGGCGGGCCGGGACGGCAACACCGTCGAGACCTTCGTCACCGCCGCCCTCGGCGACAGCACCCACCTGCTGGCCTCCGGCGGCGAGGCCGTGCTGGTCGACCCGCAGCGCGACTGCTGGGCCCTGCTCGCCCTGTGCGAGGAGCGCGGTCTGCGGGTGCGCTACGCCCTCGACACCCATGTGCACAACGACTACCTCTCCGGCGCTCTGGAGGTGCGTGCCGCCACCGGCGCGACGGTCGCAGGACCGGCCCGCGCCGGGTACCGCTTCGACCACCTGCCGCTCGCCGAGGGCGACGTACTGGCCGTCGGCGACCTGCGGATCCAGGCGCTGGAGACGCCCGGCCACACCGCCGAGCACACCGCCTACCTGGTGCTGGAGGGCGACCGCCCGGCGGCCGTCTTCACCGGCGGCAGCCTGCTCGTCGACAGCTCCGGGCGCACCGACCTGTCCGGCCCCGACCGCACCGAGGAACTCGCCCGCGCCCAGTACCGCTCGCTCCGCCGGCTCGCCCAACTCCCCGCCGGGACGCGGGTGCTGCCCACCCACGGGGCCGGCAGCTCCTGCTCGGCCGGCCCGGCGGCGGGGGAGCGGACCAGTACGGTCGGCGCCCAGCGGCTCGCCAACCCGGCCCTCGGCGCCGCCGACGAGGACGCCTTCGTCGCCGAGCGGCTGCGCGGACTGCCGCCGCCGCCCGCCTACTACCGGCAGATGGGCCCGCTCAACCGCTCCGGCCCGGCGGTGCTCGGCGGCGTCCCCCGGCTGCCGGCGCTGACCCCCAACGAGGTCGCCTCGGTGGTCGACCGGGGCGCCCTGGTGATCGACGCCCGGGACCGCCGCACCTACGCCGACGGCCACCTGCCCGGCTCCCTGGGCAACGAGCTGGACGGCCAGTTCGGCGTGATCACCGGCGAGGTGGTGCCGTTCGGCACCCCACTGGTCCTGGTCCTGCCCGAGCCGTACGCGGAGGCCGCCCACGAGGCCGTGGTCCAGCTGCTGCGGATCGGCTACGACGACCGGCTGGTCGGCGCCCTGGACGGCGGCGCCGAGCGCTGGGCGCGCAGCGGACGGCCGCTGGCCGCGATCCCCACCGCCGACGTGTCCGAGGTGCCGGCCGCGCTCGCGACCCGCGGGGTGCTCGTCCTGGACGTGCGCGCCCGCCCCGATCCGGCCGTCCCCGGCGCGCTCGCCGTCCCGCTGACCCGGCTGCCGGAGCGGATCGGGGAACTGCCGGTGGGGCGGGAGGTCTGGACGGTCTGCGGGCGCGGCCGGCGGGCCACCGTCGCGGCCGGGCTGCTGGCCGCCGCCGGGCTGCCGGTGACGGCCGTGGCCAGCGGGGGAGCGTACGACCTGGTGCGGGAGCTGACCCGCAGGCGAGAGGAGAACCGACCATGACCGGCAACGGCTACGCCCACCCCGAGTCACTGGTCCACACGGACTGGCTCGCCCGCCACCTGGACGACGGGACGGTCCGGGTGGTCGAGGTGGACGAGGACACGAGCGCGTACGAGCAGGGGCACGTCCCCGGCGCGGTCGGCTGGAACTGGGCGACCGACCTGCACAGCCCGGTGGGCCGCGACTACGTCGACCGCGAGGGCGTCCAGCACCTGCTGCGCGCGGCCGGCGTGGAGGACGACACCGTCGTGGTGCTGTACGGCGGCAACAACAACTGGTTCGCCGCGTACGCCTTCTGGCTGCTGCGGCTGCGCGGGTACCGGTCCGTGAAGCTGCTGGACGGCGGGCGCAAGAAGTGGGAGCTGGAGGACCGGGTGCTCACCGGGGAGGTGATGGACTACCAGCACAGCTCGTACCGGCTGGCCGCCGCCGAGCACCCGGAGCTGCGGGCGCTGCGCGACGAGGTGCTCGCCAAGGCCGCGGTGTTCGCCAAACCGGGGCGGGACGCCGTGCTGGTGGACGTGCGCTCGCCCGCCGAGTTCCGGGGCGAGTCGCTGGCGCCGCCGCACCTGCCGCAGGAGCAGGCCCAGGTGCCCGGGCACATCCCCGGCGCGGTCAACATCCCGTGGTCCCGGACGGCCAACGAGGACGGCACCTTCCGGTCGGCCCAGGAGCTGCGCGAGCTGTACGGCGGGCGCGGCGTCGGGCCGGAGAACGAGGTCATCGCGTACTGCCGGATCGGCGAGCGCTCGGCGCACACCTGGTTCGCGCTGAGCGAGCTGCTGGGCTACGAGCACGTCAAGAACTACGACGGCTCGTGGACCGAGTACGGCTCGCTGGTGCGCGCGCCGGTGGCAGTGGGCGCGTGACGGCGGACGGGCGGTCTCGGCGGGCGCATGACGGCGGGCCGACGGCGGCCGTCCGGGCGGTGACGCGCCGTGCACCACCGTTTCTCCTCATGAACACTTCATAACGAACCCGCGGATCCGGGCCCAACAGGACGCCGGGCAAGGCACATTGACGGCACGACAACCGTCCCAGCGATCCTGGAGGACCTCCTTGCGCACGAGGCTGACCGTCTCTGCCGCTGCCGCCGCCGCGCTGCTCCTCGCCGTCCCCGCCGCCGCCGCCCCGGGCGCCGTGGGCGCCCCCGGGGCGGGCGACGCCTACTACCCGGCGTACGGGAACGGCGGGTACGACGTCTCCCACTACGACATCCGGCTCACCTACCAGCCCACCACCGACCGGCTGGAGGGCACCACCACCATCCTGGCCACCGCCACCCAGAACCTCGCGAAGTTCAACCTCGACTTCGCCCTCGACGTCCAGCAGGTCCTGGTCAACGGCCGGAACGCCAAGTTCGCCGCCACCGGCGAGCACGAACTGGAGATCACCCCCGACCGCACCCTCGCCCGCGGCAGCAAGGCCACCGTGGTCGTCCGCTACGCCGGCACCCCCTCCACCGTGAAGCGCTACGGCTTCACCGCCTGGCTGCGCACCCCCGACGGCGGCGTGGTGGCCGGCGAGCCCGAGGGCTCCTGGTGGTGGTACCCCAGCAACGACCACCCCACCGACAAGGCCACCTTCGACGTCTCCGTCCAGGTGCCCGACGGCACCCAGGCGATCAGCAACGGCATCCTCACCGGCACCAGCTCCCGGGCCGGCTGGACCCGCTACAGCTGGCGCGAGAACAAGCCGCAGGCCACCTACCTGGCCACCCTGGCGATCGGAAAGTTCGACATATCCAGCGGCACCACCGCGAGCGGCCTGCCGTACTACAACGCGTACAGCAAGGACCTCGGCGAGAACGACGGCGCCGCCCGCGCCAGCGTCGAGCGCACCGGCGAACTCGTCGACTGGCTCAGCGAGTACTTCGGCCCCTACCCGTTCAGCTCGGTCGGCGGCTACGTGCCCAACGTCACCACCGGCTACGCCCTGGAGACCCAGACCCAGGTCTTCTACAGCCCCCGCCAGTTCGCCCGCGGCTCCAACACCTCCGTCGTCGTCCACGAACTCGCCCACCAGTGGTACGGCGACAGCGTCTCCGTCCAGCGCTGGCAGGACATCTGGCTGAACGAGGGCTTCGCCCGCTACGCCCAGTGGCTCTGGTCGGAGTTCGAGAACGAGGGCACCGCCCAGGAGATCGCCGACTACACCTACGCGGTGCGCCCCGCCGAGGACGCGTTCTGGACCGTCAAGCCGGGCGACCCGGGCCCCGACAACCAGTTCCACTCGGCGGTCTACGAGCGCGGCGCGCTCGCCGTGCAGGCCCTGCGCAACCGGGTCGGCGACGAGGCGTTCTTCCGCATCCTCAAGGGCTGGCCGACCGAGCGCCGCTACGGCAACGCGACCGTCCCCGAGTTCCAGAAGTACGCCGAGCGGATCTCCGGCGTCGCCCTGGGCGACCTGTTCACGACCTGGCTGTACACGGCCGCCAAGCCCGCCGCCGGAACCGCGGGCGCCGCACCGGCCGCCCTCGCCCCCGCCGCGAAGGACATCACCGCGAAGAACGCGGCCGTCCCGGTCGAGCCCAAGTCCTGGAAGAAGATCCAGGAGACCAACTCGGTGCACGAGCACTGACGGACCGCAGGCGGCGGGCCCGGTCGCGGGGGCCCGCCGCCCGCACCCGGCCGCCTCAGCCCGCCCGGCCCGCCGCCGCGACCACCAGCTCCTCCATCCCGAACAGGAACCGCTCGATGTCCGCCCGCGGCAGCACCGTGCCGTCCGCCGTCATCGCCAGCTCCACCGCCCCCGGCGCGCGCAGGGCGTCGAGCGCGAAGGACAGCCCCCGGCGCGGCTCGAACTCCACCGGCGGGGCCAGCACCGAACGGGCCAGTGTGCGCTCCAGCGGCTCGTCGGCCGGCACGTCCTCGGCCGGCTGCCCCGGCACCAGGTCCAGCGTGTCGTTGAAGACGCACGAGCGGTCCGCCAGCCCGTCCGCCTGCCCGTCCGCGGCCAGCTGCGCCAACTCGCCGTCCAGCAACCGCCGGTTGAAGTAGGCGTGCCGGTAGGTCGCCAGCGAGGCGGACTGCGCGCGGCGCAGCACGTCGGCGAAGTCCCCGCCGATGTCGTCGAGATGGAAGACGCCGTCCCCCGCCACCACGCTCACCGCGTGCGCGAGCCCCGGTACGAAGCGGTTGTTCACCACCACCTGGAACACCGCCTCCGGCCGGCCGGAGATCCGCGCCGTCATCGCCGCCGCGGCCGCCAGCAGCACCGACTGCGGGCTCACCCGGAACCCGGCCGCCACCAGCGGCAGCGCCCGGGCCAGCGCCGGCGACCGCAGCACCGCATTGGGGAACTTCAACTCCTGGGCGTCCGCGGCCGGTTCGGGGAAGATCCGGGCCGGACCGCCGCGCAGCTTGCGCACCCAGTGCTGCCGGGCCCGGGAATCCCGCCGCCGCCCGCGCTCCGACACCTGGAACGCCGCCTCCTCCAACGGCTGCAGACACGGCTGCGACCGGGCCAGCCCGGCCGGGCTCCCGCCCTGTACCAGCGCCGTCAGATTGCCCACCAGCCGCCGCATCCCGAAGCCGTCCACCGCCGTGTGCGACAGCACCAGCGAGAAGTGCCGGGCCGAGCCGCCCGCCTCCACGAAGCCGACCCGTATCGGCCACTCCTCGGTGCAGTCGAACGGCAGCCCGGCCAGCTCCTCGTGCAGCCGCCGCCCGGCCTCCGCCACCTCGGCGGGATCGTCGCCGCACCGCACCACCGTCACCGGCAGCCGGCCCGCGGCGTCCACCACCTGCTCCAACCCGTCCGCCCCGACCGGGCGCAGGCGGGTGCGGAGCCCGTCGTGCAGCTCCAGCAGCCCGCGCAGCCCGTCCAGCAGCGCCGGCACCGGCAGGCCGGCCCCGAGCGGGGTCGCCGTGGTGATGTTGTAGCGCGGGGCGTCGACGGGCCCCAGGGCGCTCACCGCGTCCCAGATCGCCTGCTGCCCCCAGGTGGCCGGGCCGGCCCCGGCCCGCCCGGTCGACAGGGCGATCTCCAACTGGTCACTGCTGGGCCGTGCGGTCGTGGTCACCGTGCAACTCTCCCGAGGCGTGGGGCGGATGGGACGCTGGGCCCGAGTGTGGCGCACAGCATCCTTCCGCGTCGACGGTCCGCCGCCGATCAGCCCGGGAGGCCCACTGCTTCCGGGTTCAGTGACCTGACGCCCGAACGCAGACGTCCGGCCGCCACCCTGCACCTAAGGAGTCGAGTTACCTGCGGACCGTGTCGGCGGAGTGC
>NZ_JBSGXP010000163.1:0-19662 GCF_053610105.1 Kitasatospora sp. NPDC054939
CGAAGCAGGAAGTCGTCCCACCGCCGCGCTCACGCGCAGCGGCTCAGCCGCGAGGCTGAGGGGAATCCCCTCCTTCAGGAAGGGGAGGAAGTCAAGATCTCGGTGTTGGTCACGGGATGCCGTGCGATGCAAAGCTGGAACCCCGTCCTTCCCGGCGGTCCGGCCTGCAATGAGAGGCAGTCTTCTGATGGACACCTTCACGACGACGAACGGTTCGGTCCAGGGCTTTCGGGCCTCCGCCGATGTCGTTGCCGTCCTTGGAATCCCCTATGCCGCCCCGCCGTTCGGCGCCAACCGGTTCCGGGAACCCCGGCCGGCACCGGCGTGGACGGGCGTACGGGACTGCACGGCCTTCGGCCCGATCGCCCCGCAGTCGGCGCAACTCCCCGGTGCGCCCGCGTGGTCGCCCGGCGACGAGGACATCCTCACCGTCAACATCTGGACCCCGGTGCCGGAAGGCGGCCGGCTGCCCGTCCTGGTCTGGATCCACGGCGGTGCCTACACCTTCGGATCCTCGGCGCAACCCGACTTCGACGGTACCGCGCTGGCCCGCGCCGGCCTGGTCGTGGTCACCCTCAACTATCGGATCGGCTTCGAAGGCTTCGGCCATATCCCCGCCGACGGGGCGACCGCCCACCCGGACAACCGGGGCCTGCTCGACCAGGTCGCGGCCCTGCGCTGGGTTCGTGAGAACATCGCCGCTTTCGGTGGCGATCCCGGCAACGTCACGGTCGCGGGCCAGTCGTCCGGGGCCGCTTCGGTCGCCTGCCTGATGGTGATGGATCGCGCCCGCGGCCTGTTCCACCGAGCCATCGCCCATAGTGTCGCCAGCCCTCACTACACGCTCGACATCGCTGCGGCGACCACCCGCGAGATCGCCGCGGCAGCGGGCTGCCCCGCTACGGCCGACGGTCTGACCTCAGCGACCCCGGAGGCCCTGGTCGTCGCCTCCGACCGGGTGGTCGACGACTACCGGCGTGACCCCGCCTCCGGATCCCGCCACTACGACCCCTCGCTCTACGCCCCCGTCCTCGACGGTGCGGTCTTGCCTATCGACCCCCTTGCGGGGATGGCCGCCGGCGTGACCCGCGGAGTGGACCTGCTGGTCTGCCACACCACGGAGGAGTACTGGCTGCTCGACGCCGTCGGCAGCTGTGCGAAGGTCACCACCGAGGAGCAACTAACCCACTTCGCCCAGGACTTCGGCCTCCCGGACGGCCTGGTGGCCGGCTACCGAGCCGCGATGCCCGACGCCCCGGTGCTCGACGTCTACCTCGCCGTCTTCGGGGATCTGCTGTTCGGCGAGTACAGCAACCGGCTCGTCGAGCTGCACGCCCGGGCCGGCGGACGGGCGTTCCTATCGCGTTTCGACCGTCGCACCGGCCCGAACGGGGTCGTGCGGGCCTGGCACTGCGCGGACGTCCCCTTCGCCTTCGGCAACCTCGACAACGAACACCTGACGTTCCTCATCGGCGGCGCACCCACCGCCGCGGACCACGCACTGGCCGACCGCATGGTGCGCGCGTGGGCCGACTTCGCCACCACCGGGAACCCGGGCTGGCCGCCGGTCGACAACTCCACCGGCCCGGCCAGGATATGGAGCACCGACGACGCCCCCGCCGCTGACGAGACCGCCGGTGGCGAGGCCGCCGTCCTCCGTGCCCTCTGGGCGAGTGCCGAGTTTCCCGTCCTGCGTCCGTGAATACGGGAGTCGGGTCTACGGGCCAGGGTGCTCGTCCCGGCGGGTCACGTCCCGGCCCGCCGGGGGCACACGGTCAGGCGATCGGCGCCCGCGGCCGTCCGGGGCCGTGCGACGCGGGTCGCCAGGGCTGGAACCACGGGTCGGGCCACGCCTCGGCTGCGGCGAGCAGCGGGTAGAGGGTGGCGCCGTCGATGCTCTCGCGGACGATGTCGGCGTGGCCTCCGTGCCGTGCGGTCTCCTCGATCAGGTGCAGCACGACCCAGCGGACCGACCATTCCTTGACCTCGGCGGGAAACCACGGAAGGCCCTGCGGCACCGGCACCGCCTGCCCGAGGTCCGGAATGCCGGCGATCACCGCGTCGGTCCGCTCGGCCGCCTCGGCGTACGCGGCCAGGGCCTCGGCCAGGCTCTCGTCCGGGGCGAGCCGGAACTCGTCGGCGTCGGACTCGTCCGCCGTCCGCTGCGGCCCGCGCTGCTCCTGGAGGATGAGGTCGGTCCAGAAGGTCTCGCACCGCGCTGCGTGCTTGATCAGCCCGCCGATGCTCAGTTCGCCGGCGGAGGCCGCCATGCGGGCCTGCGCCTCGGTCAGACCGTGGGCGGTGACCCGCAGTGCGCGGCGCTGGTGGGCAAGGTAGGCGGTCAGCGCCGTGCGTTCGTCGGCGGCGGGCGGGGCGAATCCCGGCATGGCTGGGCCCTCTCGTCTTGCAAGAACTTGCAGCAACTTTCGGCTGGACTCTACTGCCCATCCCGGTCGGTGTACACGGGTCGACCGCACTGCACCGCACCGCACCGGTCCACGGCCTTCGGCAGGGGGACGGAGCCCGCCCGGTCGGCGCGCACCGGGCGCAGGTGCGGTGCCTCGGTGCGGACCGGCGCTGCCGGTCAGCCGGCGGTGCGGGTCGTGGCAGGTGGCCGGACGCTCAGCGGCGGCCGGTCTGCGGAGTGGCGCCACCAGCGGGTGACGGCGTGTTCGGTGAAGCCGAGCCGGCGGTAGAGGGGTTCGCCGAGCAGGGTGGAGACCAGGGTGGCGGTGCGATCGGGGTGCGCGGCGAGGGCGGCTTCGACGACGGCCCGGCCGATGCCGTGGGAGCGGTGTGCGGGCAGGGTGGTGACGTAGTAGAGGCCGACGGTCGTGCCGTCGTCGAAGCTGATGCAGGCGCCGGCGGGCCGGTCGTCGATGCGGGCCAACCAGGCCCGGTGGCCGGGCGCGGCCAGGAGGCGCGCCGGTAGCAGGGTGCCGGGGGCCTGCTGCCGGTGTCCGGGTACCGGGAAGCCTTCGACGACGACCTGCTCCACCTCGGCCAGGGCCCCGGGGTCGAGGGCCTCGCCGGTGGTCAGGGTGGTGGGCGGCTCCCGGCGCGGCGGGACCGAAGCGGCGCCGGCCGGCGCGTCCCCGGGCTTGCGGATCATCACGGCCTGCCCGAGCGCGGCCTCGCAGCCGTGCGGCCGCATGTCCAGCTGTCCGTAGGGGTCCTCCAGGCAGTACTGCTGCGTGCGCCACCGGTGCAGGACGTCGAGCAGCTCCGCCTTCAGCGCGTCGGGCTGACCGTAGGGGCGGGTGACGAGGACGCGGCTGTCCGCGGCGTCCCCCTCGCAGCGGACGGCGGTGAACCGCGGTGTGTGCACGGCCTCCCAGCCGTGCGTGCGGGCCTGGGCCAGCCAGTAGGCGGCGGCGTTGTCGTTCGCCAGGTCGAGTGCGCTGCGGGTGTCCATGGGGTGAGGCTAGTGCGGTGAGGCCGGTGCGGTGACCGGGGACGCTGTCGTGCGTGGGTCCCGCCCGCCGACGGGGCCCCGTCGATGGGCTCTACCGCCCGTGCCGCGTGCGGAGTCAGGAACTGGCGGCTCACCGCGCGCACGCTCGGCGAGGACGGGCACGGCGCTGCCGGTCAGGACCTGCTCGTCACCGCCGGCTACCGGTTCGGCGGCGAGCTGTGCGGCCCGCTGCTCGACGCACTGGAGGACATCGCCGTGGTGCCCGCCGAACCGGGCCTGGTGCCGCTGCTCGACCTGATCGCGGGCGAGGTCGAGTTGGAGGGTGCGGGCCAACAGATCGTCCTGGACCGCCTGCTCGACCTGCTCCTCGTACGCGCCCTGCGGTCCTGGTTCGACCGGACCGACGCCGAACCGCCCACCGGCTACCGGGCACTGGGCGATCCGCAGATCGGGCCCGTGCTGCGCCGACTGCACGAGGAGCCCGCCCGGGCGTGGACGGTGGCGGCGCTCGCGGCCGGCGCGGGCCTGTCGCGCACGGTGTTCGCCCGCCGCTTCACGGTGCTGGTGGGGGTGCCGCCGCTGAGGTACCTCACCGAGCGGCGGATGGCACTGGCCGCCGACCGGCTGCGCGAACCCGGGGCGACGGTGGCGGCGGTCGCCAGGAGTGTGGGCTATGCGGACGGGTTCGCGTTCAGCGCGGCCTTCAAACGGGTGCGGGGGCTGAGCCCCACGGCCCACCGCGCAGGTGCCGCGGGCCGCTGACGCCCCGAGATACCCGGGGCCGCCGGCTGCGAGGGGGCGCAGGCGCTCGGGGGAGGTGACTCGCGGCCGGGTGCGTGGTGCGCGCCGTCCCGGTGGCCGTGGCCGGGTCGCCGCCGTTCGGGGGAGGGCGACCCCGCCCGTCCGTCGGTGCCTCGGGACGCCCAGGTCCGCGCCGCCGTGGCCGGCGCCGTAACGTGTGTGCTGTGAACGATCGGCATGCATGGCGAGTCGCGGTGGACCGGGGCCGAGTCGTCCAGCCGACCTGCGGCCACCTGGACGGGCTCCGGGAGGTTCCCGCGAACACGGGCATCGGCTGCGAGGGCTGCCTGCGGGCCGGCACCACCTGGGTCCACCTGCGGGCCTGCCTGAGCTGCGGGCACGTCGGCTGCTGCGACAGCTCGCCCGGGCAGCACGCCTTCCACCACGCCCGGACCACCGGCGGACACCACATCGCCCGCTCGCTCCAACCCGGCGAGGACTGGGCCTGGTGCTACACCGACGAGGTCTTCCTGCGCCCCGCCCGGCCGGGGGAGCCGACGCGGTGACCGGTCGCCGCCCTGCGGACGTCCCGGTGCCGGCGGCCCTGCAGTGGCAGGGCGGCCTCGACCGGGGACCCTTCCGCGACGACGCCGTCCCGCTCGTCCACGACCTCAGTCCGGGGTGCCGCGGCGCGCGTACCTGCGGATGCGGTAGCGCAGGCCGGACGTCGAGGTCTGCGGGCCGTGGTCCTCGGTGACGGTCCAGGCGGGGCCGATGGCCGGGGCGTGGGTGTCGCCGTCGACCGACACGTCGATCTCGGTCACCGACAGGGTCACGGCGTGGTCGATGGCCGCGCGGTAGAGCTGCCCGCCGCCGATCACCCAGGTCTCGGCGCCGCCGCCGCCCGGCGCGGGCGTCGCGGCCGGTTCGTTCGTGGCGGCCGCGAGTCGCAGGGCCTCGTCGAGCGAGCCGGCTCGGTCCGCGCCGTCCGCGGCCCACTGCGGGTTGCGGGTCACCACGATGTTGCGCCGGCCGGGCAGCGGGCGAAAGCGCGGCGGGAGCGAATCCCAGGTGCGGCGGCCCATCACCACGGGGTGGCCGAGGGTGACCGCCTTGAAATGGGCGAGGTCCTCGGGCAGGTGCCACGGCATCGTGTTGTCCGCGCCGATCACGCCGTCCGGACTCTGGGCCCAGATCAGTCCGATCCTCATACCGCGACCGGTGCCTTGATCGCCGGGTGGTGCCGGTAGCCGACCACGTCCACGTCGCCGTAGGCGTAGTCGAACAGCGAGTCGGCCTGCCGCAGGCGCAGCTCCGGGAAGTCGAACGGCGTGCGGCTGAGCTGTTCGGTGACCTGCTCCACGTGGTTGTCGTAGATGTGGCAGTCACCGCCGGTCCAGATGAAGTCGCCCGGGGCGAGGCCGGCCTGCTGCGCGACCATGTGGGTGAGCAGCGCGTAGCCGGCGATGTTGAACGGCACTCCGAGGAACAGGTCGGCGCTGCGCTGGTACAGCTGGCAGGAGAGCCTGCCGCCGGCGACGTGGAACTGGAAGAGGGCGTGGCACGGGGCGAGCGCCATCGCGTCCAGCTCGGCGACGTTCCAGGCGGAGACGATCATCCGGCGGGAGTCCGGGTCGGTACGCAGGGTGTCCAGGACCTGGCTGATCTGGTCGATGTGCCGACCGTCGGGGCTCGGCCAGCTGCGCCACTGCACGCCGTAGACCGGGCCGAGGTCGCCGTCGCGGTCCGCCCACTCGTCCCAGATGGTGACGCCGTTCTCGCGCAGCCAGCCGACGTTGGAGTCGCCGCGCAGGAACCACAGGAGCTCGTACACCACGGACTTCAGGTGCACCTTCTTGGTGGTGACCAGCGGGAACCCCTTCGCGAGGTCGTAGCGCAGCTGGTGCCCGAAGACGCTCCGGGTGCCGGTGCCCGTCCGGTCGGCCTTGGCCGTCCCGGCGGTGAGCGCGTGCTTCAACAGGTCTTCGTACTGGGTGTCCACCACGAGCGCCAAGTCTACGTGCCCGTCCGATCGCCCCGGTCCGTCGGCTCCGCTCCCGGGGAGGCAGGAAGGACCTTTGGCGTGCGGTGCCGGGTCCCGGACGCCGACGCCGCCGCTCGACGCTCCCGGGCCTTCCTGAGGCACTGCCCGCCGCCGACAACCACGCCTCCCCGGGCGGGCCCGCGAATTCCACCACCGCTCGCGCTACACGCCAGGAGGCCGGTACCGAATCTGCTCGGCCCTGCGCAGGGCGTCCATCGTTTCATCGACGGTCAGGAGAACGGTCGTCTCGAACGTGCTGAGCGCGCCGCCTCCGCTGATCGCCAGTGCGACTGCGGCCATGGACACGTTGTCCGGCGCTTCCCACAGGTTGTAGCCGTCGTGTGTGCCGAAGGCGTACCAGAAGCCGTGGAGCTTCCCGCCGACGGATTCGATGTACGACCGGGCGGCCTTCGCGCGGTCCTCGGGGTGGCCGATCAGCCTCGCCCACGTCTCCGGCGTGTAGCTGAACCTCGACAGATAGAGCGGCATGGGGTGTCTCCCTTCGTCTCGTCCAGGCATGCCCCTGCTGTCCGGGCGAAGCGCGCGAGGTGGCCCGCGCGTCCCCCGAACGGCCGGGGACGATGACCGGCGCGGCCCAGGGCCGACAGATGAGTGGGCCCGCCCGGACGCTGTGCACCACATGAGGCCGCCGAGGTACCCGGACCACCACCACCGCGCCACCCGCCCGTGCCGGCTGAGCCGCCGTCACCGGGACTGCCCGGGGCGCCTTCGTACCGCGGCTCTCGACCGCCTCCAGCACCCGCTCGGGAGCAGTCGTGCGGATCCCGCCGGGCCCCCGCGCCGGCAGCCGACGGCGAGACGTCGCTACGCTCGACCCGTTCATGTACCGATGGGAGGGGGTGGGTCCGTGCTGCTCACAGACCTGGTCGAGGTGACGTCACCGGACGAGCTGGGGGAACTGCTCGGCGAGCCGACGCCGGGCGCGCGGGTCAAGGTCCGGCCGAGCCTGCACGAGCACGACCGCCAGTGGCTGGCCGCATCGCCCCTGTGCGTGGTGGCGACCGCCGGCGCCGACGGCAGCTGCGACGCCTCACCGAAGGGCGACCCGGCCGGGTTCACGCTCGTGCTGGACGACACGACGATCGCGATCCCCGAACGTCCCGGGAACCGGCGGGCCGACGGGTTCCGCAACATCCTGGCCAATCCCCGGGTGGGCCTGCTCTACCTGATCCCCGGCCGCCCCGACACGCTGCGCATCAACGGGCGCGCACGCATCCTGCGCGATGCGCCCTTCTTCGACGACATGGTGGTGAAGGGAAACCGTCCGCAGCTGGCCCTGCTGGTCGAGATCGAGCAGGTCTTCTACCACTGCCCGAGGGCCCTGCTGCGC
Source organism: Kitasatospora sp. NPDC054939 (assembly GCF_053610105.1). NCBI lineage: Bacteria > Bacillati > Actinomycetota > Actinomycetes > Kitasatosporales > Streptomycetaceae > Kitasatospora > Kitasatospora sp. NPDC054939. The sequence continues at coordinate 7,552 of NZ_JBSGXP010000163.1, forward strand.
GGCGGAGCCTGGCAACCGGAGACCTGGCGGCCGGAGGCGGCACCGTCCCGCGCGGTGCTCGCGAAGACGCACGATCGCCGTCCGGAGAGTGTGGAGGACCTGGAGGCGTACTACGGGGCGCCGTACCTGGAGCGCCTGTACCGGTAGCGGATCGTGCAGGGCGAGCCGAGCCGTTCCCTGCGCACGTGGCGCGGGGAACGGCTCAGCTCGCCGGCACGAAGGCGTTCGCGCGGGCGGTCCAGCGGGGGCCGGTGTGCGGATCCGTCAGCCACACGTACTGCTCGTCGGGGCGCACCGTCATGCCGTAGTCGTACGGATGGGGCGAGCCGAGGCGGGCCCACTGCTCCCGGGCCGCGGTGAGTTCGTCGGCGAGCCGTCGCGGCCCGCCCTGGCGGACGGTGACCCGGCCGTCGGCGCCGGTGGGGGAGAGGACGGCCCAGGAGGCGGCGCCGTCGTGCAACCATGCCGCGGTGGCACCCGTGTCGTCGGGGCCGGTGGTGAGCTGGACGTCCGCCAGGGCGACGCGCAGTGCGAACCGCAGGTTCCAGTCCTCCGCGAGGTCGGCGAAGGCGAGGTCGGCCGGGTGCTCGTCGTCGGCGGGCCGGTCGGCGCGCACCGCGGCGAAGGCGGCGCCGCGGTCCTGGGTGCGGTCGGCCATGAAGCGGGCCAGGCCGTGGACCCAGCCGCGCGCCTCGCCGTGGTCGTCGGCGACGGTGAGCGCCACGTACCCGAGCCGGCCCCACGGGACCACGAGCCGCCCGCCCGGCCGGGTCGCCTCCACCCACGCCCACGGCACCCGCTCCACCGCGTAGGTGGCGATCACCCGGTCGAACCGCCCTGGGCCGGGCGGGGTCGTGGTGGCATCCCCGACCGTGCTCCCCACGTCGAGGCCCGCGGCCGTCAGCCGGCCGCGGGCGAACGCGGCGAGGCCCGGGTCCAGCTCCGTGGACACGACCCGGCCGGGACCGGCCCGCCACGCGGCGAGGGCGGCGTTCCAGCCCTGCCCCGTGCCGATGTCCCACACGCGGTGCCCGGGTTCCAGCGCCAGACTGTCCAGCATGTCCACCACGATGCCGGTGGCCGACAGGCTGGAGGACGGGATGCCGCTGCTCAACTGGGTGATCGCGGCGGCGTTCTGATCGTCGTACAGCTCCCCGGCCCAGGCCCGGGGGTCGGACGCGCGATCCACCGGCAGGTAGGCGTGGCCGTCCCACCGCCAGAGCCGGTCCGGCGCGAAGCGGTCCCGGGGGAGGGCGGCGACGGCCTCGCGCAGCCACGGCGACTTCTGCGGCCAGGCACCGCACTCCGCCATCGCCTCGTCCAGGCGACGACGGCGCGCCGCGAGATCGTCGGTCACTTCTTGTGCTTCCCCCCGCCGGGCTCCGGCGTCGGTACCTTGCCGTCCGCGTTGTTGGGCGGCGGCGTCCCCTGACCGGGGTCCGGCGCCGGTTTCGAGTGGTCTCCCATCGTCAACCTCTCCTTCGCGCAAAGGACATGACAGCTGCCATCCTCGCGGTCCGTACCCGGCTCGGGAAGAGGGCGCAGCGGCGCTCACCCGGCGTGCTCGCATCCTTCGCACGCCCCCTGCGGCGGGAGCCCGCAGGCGACCCCGGGCGGTGCCGAGGGCCGGCCCTGCCTGTGGACGGGGAGGCCGCACACGGGCTGCGTTGCGGAAGTGAGGGGCCACTCACCCCAGCGCAAGCCAGGTGACACCCAACCGGGCGAGCTGGGAGGACTCCTCCGGCGCCAGCGGCTCCCGTCCGGTGATCTTGCGAAGGAACCGGGCACGGCTCCATCCCAGCTCGGTCACCCCGCTCGTGCCCGGTCCGGCGAGAAGTTCCAGCAGCACATCGGCGGCCGACGGCGTCAGCCATGCCTCCCGCCCGAGAGCATCGGCCAAGTCGATCCCGTGCACGGCGACTTCGAAGACGCGCGTCAGCATGAAGTCGGCGAGCAGCATCGCGTCGCCGTGCCGCGTCCGCACCACCCGGCGCTCCGGCTCCTTCCGGCACAGCTCCTGCGCGTTCCGCCAGGTCCGGGTGAAGTCGGCGACGAGGTCGGCTCCTGAGCCGTGACGGGCGGCGCGGTCCCGTCCCAGCTCGATCCGGGCCGCGTTGGTCGCGGTGCTGAAGCGGCGGTCCGGCCGGTAGTACTCGGTCGCGGAGACCTCGGGGGCCTCGGGGGCCTGGCCCCCGATCATGTCGGGCACCCAGTCCAGGACGACGCAGACGTGGCCCAGCAGTTCACGGGCGGACCACGGTGCACACCGTGTCGGGCGGTCCCACCCGGCCTCGGGCAGCCCCGTGAGTCCCCGGCCGAGCGCCTCGGCCTCTGTCTCGAACGCGTCCAACACCCGGGTGAGGTCCATGATCGTCAGGCTATCAGCCGGCCCCGCGCCGGTCAGCGGATCAGGCTGCAGCCGCCGGTTCCGGGCGTTCGACCGGGACGCCGCTCTCGAAGCCGGCGTCGGCACGGACGGGGGACCAGGGCCGCCACCCGACCGATGCGGGCACAGGATGTCGGGTGCGGCAGGCTTGGCCGTCCCTACGGTGGTGGGCAGTGAAGGAACGGAAGGACCTGCAGGATGCTGGATCGCCTCAACCAGGCCATGGAGCACATCGAACGGAACCTCGACGGGCCGATCGACGTGGCGGAGCTGGCGCGGATCGCGGTCACCTCGGAGTACCACCTGAGGCGGCTGTTCTCCGCGCTCGCGGGGATGCCGCTGTCGGAGTACGTGCGTCGGCGGCGGTTGACCGTCGCGGGGGCGGACGTGCTGGCGGGGGAGCGGACGCTGCTGGAGGTGGCGGTGCGCTACGGCTACACCTCGGGTGAGGCGTTCGCGCGGGCGTTCCGGGCGGTGCACGGCATCGGCCCGGGTGAGGCCCGGCGGACGGGGGCGGTGCTGGTCTCGCAGCCGCGGATGTCCTTCCGGCTCGTCGTCGAAGGGAGAAGCAGCATGGAGTACCGGGTTGTGGAGAAGGACGCGTTCCTGGTGGCGGGGCGCAAGGCGCGGGTCCCGCTGGTGTACGAGGGGGTGAACCCGCAGATCGCGGCATTCATCAGGAGCATTCCGGCGGAGACGGTGGAGCGGATCGGGGCGCTGTCGGCCGGGGAGCCGGACGGGATCGTGTCGGTGGTCGACGACCTCGACGAGAACCGCGCGGAGGGCTCGGACCTCGACTACTACCACGCGGTGGTGGCGCGTCCGGACACGACGGTGCCGGACGGATTCGACACACTGGCCGTCCCGGCGGGGAGTTGGGCGGTGTTCGACAGCAGCGGGCCGTTCCCCCAGACGCTGCAGTACCTGTGGCGGGACGTGTTCACCGAGTGGTTCCCGTCCAACCCGTACGGAACCCGCCCCGGCCCGGAGATCCTGCGCACACGGCTGTCGGCGGACGGCTCGCAGGCCGAGGCGCAGCTGTGGATCCCGGTGGAGCGGCAGGGCTGACCCCACCGAGCGGGGCGGTGGGGCCGGCCCTGCCGCCCTGCTGGGCTTCCCGTCGAAGCGGGCGGCGCCGGCCCCGCCGCGCGGAGGCCGGAAGAGTCTTCCGCGGGTCTGTCACATTCCCCCGCCGGGCTCCGTCAGTGGAGGTGACGGGGCACCCGGCGGGAGGCCGCCGGGGCCCGCGGACGAGAGGGACGCGACCACCACCATGCTGAACACGATGATGTACGTGACGCTGTACGTGACCGACCAGGACCGCGCGCTGGACTTCTACACGCGCGGGCTCGGACTGGAGCAGCGGATCGACTACCCGAACCCGGACGGGCGCTTCCTCACCGTGGGTGTGCCCGGCAGCCCGGTCGAGATCGTCCTGTGGCGCCACGCCGCTGCCGCGGGGCAGCCCGCCGGGGCACTGCCGGACACCACGCCCGGCCCGGTGTTCCTGGAGTCGGACGACCTGTGGAAGGACTTCGCCCTGATGCGCGACCGCGGGGTGGCGTTCGACCAGCCCGAGCCCGTTGCGTACCCGTTCGGGGTCCGCATCGAGGCGGTGGACCCGGACGGCAACCGGATCTCGCTGCGCCAGCGCCCCCGGGCTGCCCGCGCGGACGCCTGACGTCCGATCGGGCCGGTGGGGCCGGTGGGGGCCGGCGCACCAACGCCGCCCCCCGCCTCAGGCACCCCCGGCGTACGGCCGTGCGGCGGGCGTGCGCTGCTGGGCCGGGGCCGGGGCCGTGACCGGGGCGGCCAGGCGCCAGCCGTGGGCGCGCCGGCGCTCGCGCCAGAAGCGGGCGTACCGGCCGTCGAGGGCGAGCAGTTCGGCGTGGGCGCCCTGCTCCACGGCGCGACCCCGGTCGAGGACCACGATGTGGTCGGCCTCGCGCAGCGTGTTCAGCCGGTGTGCGATCACCAGAACGGTACGGTCCCGTGCGAGGGCCGCCATCGCCTGCTGCAGGGCGTGCTCGTTCTCGGCGTCCAGCGCCGCGGTCGGCTCGTCGAACAGCACGACCGGGGTGTTCTTCAGCAGGGCGCGCGCGATCGAGATGCGCTGCCGTTCACCGCCGGAGAGGCGGCTGCCGCCCTCCCCGGCGGGCGCCTCCCAACCATCCGGCAGGCGGTCGGCGATGTCGTCGACCCGTGCGGTGCGGGCCGCGGCGAGGACCTCCTCGTCGGTGGCGTCGGGCCGACCGACCCGGATGTTGTCGAGAATGCTCCCGTCGAAGAGGTAGACGTCCTGGAAGACCACGGAGATGGCCGACGTCAGGTCCTCGGTCCGCATCTCGCGCACGTCCACACCGCCGACCCGGACCGTGCCGGCGTCGGGATCGAAGAACCGCGCGATCAGCTTGATCACGGTCGTCTTGCCGGCACCGGACGGGCCGACCAGGGCGGTCATCCGGCCCTGCGGCACGTGCATCGACAGCCCGTCCAGTACCGGGGCACCGTCGTAGCCGACATGCACGTCGTCGAGTTCGAGGTCGGAGCCGTCCGCCTGCCGCGGCACCGCCGGTTCGGGCAGCGTCCTGGTGGCGAGCAGTTCGTTGATCTCGGTCAGCGCGTTCTCGGCGACGCGGATCGCGCCACCGAGTTCCGCGGTGAGCATGATCGGCTCGACGAACCGCGCCGCCAGCACCAGCAGGGCGATCAGTTCGGCCGCCCCCAGGGAGCCGTCGAGCGCCAGGTGGGTGCCCAGGGTCAGCAGCACGACGAACGACGCCTGCGCGATGAAGCCGAGCGCGACCACTCCGGGCACGGCGGCACGCAGCGCCCGGCGACCGGCCGCGTGCTGTGCGGCGAGCGCCTCGTCGAGTTCGGCGTGCCCCTGCACCGTGCGGCCGAAGGCCCGCAGCACCGGTTGCACGCGGGCGAACTCGACGACCCGCCCGGCGGCATCGGCGTGGATGCGGTCCGCGTCCCGGTCGGCGGCCTGCAGGACACGGCCGGCCACGCGGTACACCAGCGCCACCGCGACCGCGGCGACGGACATCGAAACGGCCAGCCGCCAGTCGAACAGGAACATCGCGAGCACCACGACCAGCGGCGTGACGAAGGTGTCGACCATCTGCCGCAACAGGTGAGCCGGCACCCCCATGATGTCGACCACGCGATGCGCGGCCAGGCGTCCGAGCCCGCCGACCCGATCGGCGGTGAACCAGGACAGCGGAAGCTGCGCGACCTTGTCGCCGATCCGGTGGTGCAGGTCGCGGCTCAGGCCCGCACCGGTCCGGAAGCCGGCCTGCGTCGCCGGGTAGCCGACGGCCGCATGGCCGACCCACAGCACGGCGAGCACGATCACCCACGGCCAGGCCCGCCCCGGTTCGTTGCCGAGCAGTTCGCGAAGCACCGGGACGAGCAGGACGAACGCCGCGCCCTGCAGCAGCGCCGCAGCGGCGAACCGGCCGAGCAGCCGGCGCAGCGCACGGTCGTGCGCCGGGCCGAGTGCGGTGAACAGTCGACGAATCATCGTGCCCCCTCCTTCGTCGTGCCGACCCCGACCCCGACCCCGGCGCAGGCGTCGTGATGGTCGGCGCCCTCGGGCCCGGTCCGTTCCTGCAACCGCCACATCCGCGCGTACCGTCCACCGGCGGCCAGCAACTCCTCGTGGGTGCCCTGCTCGACCATCCGGCCCCGGTCGAGCACCACGATGCGGTCGACGCCGACCAACGAGGCCAGCCGGTGCGCGACGACGAGCACCGTCCGCCCGACCGCCAGCTCCGACAGCGCGTCCTGGATCAGCGCCTCCGATTCGGCATCGGCGTGGGCCGTCGCCTCGTCGAGCACCACGATCGGCGTGTCCGCGAGAATCGCCCGCGCGATGGACAGCCGCTGCGCCTCACCACCGGAGAACCGGACCTCGCGGCCGACCGTCGCGTCGTAGCCGCGCGGCAGCGCACGGATGCGCTCGTCGACGGCCGCCGCCCGGGCCGCGCGGCGCACCGTCCCGTCGTCCGCGTCGGGACGGGCCAGGCGGATGTTGTCGCGCACACTGGCGTCCAGCAGTTGAACGTCCTGCAGGACGAACGACACCAGCCGGTACAACTGCTCCGGCGCGATGTCGCGCAGATCGACGCCGCCGATCGTGACGGTGCCGCCGGTCGGGTCGAAGAACCGCGGCAGCAGCCTGGCCAGGGTGGTCTTGCCCGAGCCCGAACTCCCGACGAGTGCCGTCACGGTGCCCGGTTCGAGCACCAGGTCGATGCCGCTCAGCACCGTCCGGTCCGCGTCGTAGCCGAACTCCACCCCGGACAGCTCCACCCGGGCGCCGCCGCCGAGTTCGGGCCGCCGCGGTGCCGCAGGGACCGCCAGCTCCGGCGCCACGAGCAGCGCACCGACCCGCTCGGCCGCCGCACGCGACTTCTCCACGTCGTCGCCGTAGTAGTGCAGCGCCTGCAGGGGCCCGGCCAGCCCCAGTCCGAGAATCGCGAACGGCAGCAGCTCGACCGCCGGAAGGTGACCGGCGGAGACCAGCGCCGTACCGCCGGCCAGGACGGTGAGCAGAACGGTGACCGGGCTCAGCGCCAACTCCGACAGCGCGCTCGCCCGGTAGGCCTTCGAGATCCAGGCGAGGAAGAAGTCCGCGAAGTCGTCGGCGGCCTTCCCGTACTGCCGGTGGGCCCGCCCGGCCTGCCCGAACATCTTCACCACCGCGATGCCCTCGACGAATTCGACGACCCTGCCGGCAATGCGCTGCTGCGCCTCGTCGAAGGCCGCCGTCTGCGCGTCCAGGGTCATTCCCGTCCGGACGAACAGCGCGACGCCGGCCACGATCGGGATCAGCAGGATCAGTGCCATCCGCCAGTCGACCCAGAAGAGGTAGGCGAGCGTCGCCGGCGGCGTGACCGCACTGGAGGTGAGGTTCAGCAGCGCGTGCGCCACCAGGTGGTGCATCGTGTCGACATCGTGCTGCACCGCCTTTCCGATGCCGCCCGCGCCCCGGTCGGTGAACCACCCGAGCGGTACGCGGCCGAGCCGGTCCACCAGCCGCCGGCGTACCGACAACTGGAAGTCCAGATCGGCACGGTGTGCGAGAGTTCCCGCCGCGGTGGTCAGCAGCAGCCAGACCGCCAACGCGGCCGCCGCGATCACGGCCACCGCCCAGGCCCGGCCCCGGTCGACCGGACCGGCCGCCAGCAGCACCCGGGCCAGTTCGGCCACCGCGGCGAGCGGCACGATGGCGATCAGCGCCGCGACGGCCTGCAGACCGATCGCCGAGCCCAGCCGAGATCGGACGGGGCGCAGTAACTCCGCGAGGCCCACGGCAGCCGCGGGCCTCGCCGGCTCGGGCCTCATCGGGCACCGCCGCCCTGCGGTCGCTGCGGTGGCTGCGGTCGCTGTGCTCGCTGCGGTGGCCGGTTGCCGTGCGGCAGGGCGACCGCCGTCGAGCACCGGAGGCCGGCCTCCGGCAGGTTCACCGCGACCGCCATCTGCCGCATGCCGACGGTGACGGGGTGGCCGGTGGCGACGTCGGCCATTCCGGCGACGTCGGCCATCCCGGCGGCGCCGCGCCGGACCTGGTATCCGTCGCGCTCCTCGGCGAACAGACACGGTATGTGGGCCCGGTGGACGGTTTCGACGGCGGCGTCCAGCGCCGCGGGATCCAGTGAGTTCCTCACGACATGCGTCCTCTCGCACTGATCGGGGTGAGCTCCACAGCCATCGCCCGACCCGGGCGACAGGGCACACGTGGCACGCCGGCCGGCCTGCTGCCGGATCGCCGGGCCTGCTCATGACCTCATTATGCACGCGGTGCGTGCAACACCAAGTGCATACGTTAGGCTGCGTCCGACGAGAGGGGCGACATGGCAGCTCGACGGCGCTGGTCGACCGAGGAGATCCTGGATGCGGCAGCGGAGTTGCTGCGTACGAGCGACACGGAGTCGTTCAGCGTGCGCAAGCTCGCCGCCACCCTCGGGACCGACTCCTCCAGCCTGTACCGGCACTTCCGCAGCAAGACCGAACTGCTGCGCGCGGTCGCCGACCGGATCCTCCTGGCTTCGCTGGACGGCTACCGCGCCGAAGGCGACTGGAAGGAGCGCATCACCGCTCTGGCCCTGCGTGTGAGGGGGGCGTTCGGCGAGCAGCCGCAGCTCGCCGCGGTCTGGGGACGGTACGCGTCAGGCGGAGCCGGTTCCCGGCTGGTCATGGAAGAGGTACTGCAGGCGCTGCGCGCGTCGGGGCTGCCCGACGAGGAGATCCCGGCGCGCTACCACCGGCTCGCGGTCCTCATCTCCGCACTGATCGCCTCCGAGGCCGGAGTCAGCACCATCACCCCGGAGGAGTACGAACAGGGCATGGAGCTGTTCCGCGTCGCGGTACTCGGCGCCGACCCCGAACGCTTCCCCGCCCTGGCCCACTTCGCCCGCGACGTCCGCCCCCTCGGAGCGGACCGCCGTGCCGCGTTCGAAGAGATCCTCGCCGCCCACCTCGGCCACATCGAGGCCGCAATCCGCCCGAGCTAGGCCGAGCCAGGAGCAGGGCGCCCCTGCCGACAGGTCCACGGCCCGGCCGGATCCTGCTCCACTCGGCCCGGGGGCCCCGGGTGAGCTCGGGCCGGTGACGCACCTGCTGCTCGCGTACGGGCTGAGCGCCGCCCGCACGGACAACCGCACCGCGACGCTGGACTTCCCGGCTGTCCGTCTGCGTCCAGGACATCAGCGGCACGCCGGTACGCCACGGCGAGTGCGAGGCCGCAGCGGGCCGGACCATCGGACCAGTGGGGGCCGACTGCCGCGACTGCCTTCAGTCCCAGAGCTTCGGGCGTCCGCGCCCCCGCTTCTTGATGGCGTACTCGAACGCCGCGTCGTACCTACGGGTGAAGGGCCGGTCCATGACGGGTTTGAAGTTCGGGTCGAGCCGGACAACGAAGAACACATCGGCTCCGACCACAGCCGCCAGCGGAGGGGTGCCCGCCTCGATCATGTCGGCAACCCTTCTGTAGTCGGGCTCATCGACCTCCGCGCGGATCACTGCGGCCAGCTCGTCCCGGGCGCTGACACCGGAGAAATGAAGCGTATTCGTCACCCGTGGCCGCATGTTCGACAGTGTGTCGCCCCACAACCATCCCCATTGCTGCGTCATGGCCTCCCCTAAGTGACCGGACAACCACGCTACGTCGAGGTGGCGTGCCTGGCTAGTGCCGCGTCAGACAGCGTTCGCCCTCTGCCGGCGCGTCTCCCGGTGCTGCGGATGGCGGCACCGAGTGGTCGGAGTGATCACGCGGCCGAGCGCGTGCAGCTCCGGGAGATGGATGACGACGAGGGGTGACGGCGGCTGCGGCTCACGGCGGCATCAGCTCTGGGCAGGACAGGGCAGAGCCGGACCCACGGGCCGGCCGGCTGCCGTCCAGGGCGCACGCGCGTGCGACTTGGAGCGCCTCGGGGGTGAGGTTGCGGCGCAGGCCGAGCAGCACGAGTGACAGGCCCCGTACGACATCCGCCGGTTCGGCCTGCCCTGATGCGGAGAGCCGACCGGAGGGGAACACGGCCCGGGGCGGAGTTGTCGGCTCGACCGGGCTGCCGTCGGCGCATGCGGCGGGCTTCGTCCGGGGGAGTTCCGCCGAACCCGTCGCGCTGGGCGCTGTCCCCCTGTCGCGTTACGGCAGGTCAGGCTCGAAGGCCAGGCCGTCCACCGAGACGTCGAGCGCCTGCGGGCGCTCCACGAGGTGAACCCGCAGCGGCCTGGTGTCGAGGATCCAGCCGTTGGGCCGGGTCATCACCGCAGGAGAGGCCGCCACGGGCCGCCAGCCGTCCTCGGCGAGGGCGGCCCGCAGACGCCGGGCGACCTCAGCGCCCGCCATGCCGTCCGGCCCCCGCACGATCAGCGACCGCCCGCAGGAGTTGTTGGTGCACCCGGTGTCGGAGCCCTCGGTGACGGTCAGCCCCGCCGGGACGGGCAGCGCGCGGCGCGGCGGGACGAACTCGGTGTGGAGCACGGTCAGCCAGTAGGCCGGGGCGGCCAGGCCCAGCACGGCCACCAGGTAGGTGGAGAGCGCCCCCACCGCACCGTGGGCGCGTTCCCGGCCGGGAGTGTCCTTGCGGGGCCCGAGCATCCGGCGCTCGACGAGTGCACCCGCGGCGATCAGTGCCGCGCCGACCGGCCCGTACGCGAGGTACAGCTCGACCTCGGCCCGGACGGGCGCCCAACCCAGCCGTGCCCCGACCACCGCGCCGGCCAGGACCAGCAGCAGGACGCCGACCACCGCCCCGACCGGCCGGGTGCGCATCAGCAGGAACCAGCAGACCGGGGGCACGAGGACGAACAGCACTTCGAGTACGTGGAGCACCGCGAGCACCTCGGCTGTCGGGCGACGGGAGGACGCAAAGGCCCGGGCGCCGATGATCGGCGCCCGGGCCACAGACGTCCCGCGGCGGTGGTGCGGTTCCGGTCGGGCGGATCGGAGCCGGACGGCGGCGAGCGGGAGCGGGACGGCCACGACAGGGCACCGGTGACGCGGATCCCGGTGGCCACGGACGGCCGGGAGGTGCGCGGGTGCACCCTGCCCTCCGAGCCCCGGCCCGAGCGGCACGTCATTCCCCGTGCCCGGAAGCCCGGGCTGCCCCGAGGGGCTTCCGGTCGCCCCGGGGGTGTCACGGGTGGGCGGGCAGGTGGGCGATGCCGTGCGGTCCGGCGTCCGCCTGCTCGCTCACCGCGACGACCGCCAGTACCCGCAGGTCGACCAGGTCGACCACGGTCACCGTGTCGGAGGCGGTGTTGGCGACGTACGCGCGGGTGCCGTCCGGTGAGGAGTGGATCGTCAGCGGCACCTGGCCGACCGGGATCGAGGCGAGCGAATCGTAGCTGCCGGGGGCGAGGATGCGCAGCCGCCCGTCGACCGGGACGGGCCCGGCGCCGCTGTTCGGTGCGAGGTGGACCTCCCCGGCGAGCACCAGGCCGGTGGCCGTGATGTGCACCGGGACGGCGGGCGCGTCCAGGCGGACGCTGAGGGCCGGCTGTCCGGTGGCGGTGTCGATCACGGTGAGGGCGGGCGGTGCCGCGGGCTCCCCGCCCAGGGCCAGCTTGGGGGTGGCGACCACCAGTTGTCGTCCGTCCGGGGTGACGGCGAGGCCCTCGCTGCCGGGCACCGGCACCCGGCCGACCGCCCGGCGTGCGATGGTCCGAGGTTCGGATGCTGCGGGTCGACGACGTCGACGCTGGCTGCCGGGGGTGGGAAAGACACAGATGGTTCGCGGCTACCGAAGCCGCAGAACGCCGGGAGCACGGTCCTCGAAGATCCGGACCAGCCAGTCGAACACGGTTACCCCGCGCCGGTCGCGCGCCGCAGACAGGTCCGCGCTGACAGCAGAGCGATTCGTGGGGTGGCACCGTGAGAGGCGAAGTTCCAGCTGGCGAGCCGTCTCCGGGTAACCGAGATGCTCACGAGAGGCCTCGTGGTCGCGCCATTCGACCGTGTAGTCGTTGTCGTCGGGCTGCCCGAAGCCTCCGCTGAGGCAGTCGGCGAAGGCGTCGAGGTTCCTGCCGAAATAACCTCCGGGCCCGTTGATCGCTTCGCCGATGAGTCGCCAGAAGTCTTCGAGCGTTCGGACCTGGGTGCCGTCCAACACGTACATCGTCGTCACAGCCCGCAGACTACGTCCGGCCCCGCGGTCTGCCTATCCGTTTTGGGCCCGGTGCCCGGCCCGGGTACGGCGATCGCCGTACCC
>NZ_JBSGXP010000164.1:0-19549 GCF_053610105.1 Kitasatospora sp. NPDC054939
GCCCGGTGAGCGGGCGGCGCGCCCGTGACGTCCGGCGGCTGTGGGCCGCGGCCCCTCCGGTGGGCGCGGCGGTGCTCGCGCTGGCGCTGCTGACCGGGTGGACGGCGGTGGGCGGGGCGGGCCGGGCGCGGCCGGTGGAGGCGGTCGGCGGCGGCCGGGTGCTGCTGCCTGCGGGCGGAGCGGCGACCGCCACCGCGGCATTCTTCACGATCCGCAACCCCGGGGACGTGCCGGACCGGCTGGTCGGCGCGGAGTGGGAGTTCGGCGGGCCGGTGGTGCTGAAGCGGCACCGGCACCTGGGGGCGGCCGGCCGCTGGGAGCCGGTGACGGCGCTGGAGGTGCCGGCCCGGGGCGAGCTGGTGATGTCCCCGGAGGACGGCGATCTGCTGATCGCCTCCCCGCCCGCCCTGCGGCCGGGGCAGCCGGTGGAGTTCACCCTGCACTTCCGCAACAGCCCGCCGCTGCGGGTGCGGGCCGAGGTCGTCCCGCCGGGCGGCCGGCCCGGCCAACGATGAGCACGGCTGCGCAGGAGGCCGACGGGGAACGGCCTCCTGCGCGCACCGGCCCGGACGGCTGACGCCCCGTCCGTTCCGTTCACCACCCTGGCCCCACCGGGCGCCCCCGTACCAGAGTCGCCCGGCCCGGGTCGGGGGGCCGAAGGTCCCGGCCCCGCGGTCCGGGACCCGGCGTTCCGGTCGGGGCCGTTCGGGCGCTAGCGTGAATCCGACATATCTCCCCCGGTCGGCCGACCGGGAGGAGGGGCGTCCGGGGCCCGCCCGACGGGGCCCGGGCAGGGCGAAGGAGTGGCTGCGGTGGCGGACGGTACGCGGGCGGGAACGAGCGGGACCCCGGCCCAGGAGCCCACCGAGCCCGGTCGGCGCGAGCGGAAGGCCCGGATACCGCAGCTGCGGCTGGACGAGCTGCTGGAGGAGCTCCAGTGGCGGATCGACGCGGCCCGCGGCACCCGGGACCGCGTGCACAGCCTGCTGGAGGCGGTGCTGGCGGTCGGCCGGGAGCTGGACCTCGGCCAGGCGCTGCACCGGATCGTGGAGGCCGCCGCCGACCTGGTGGACGCCCGGTACGCGGCGCTCGGGGTGATCGGCGCGGACGGGCACTCGCTGTCGCAGTTCCTGACGGTGGGCCTGACCGACGCGGAGATCGAGGCGATCGGGCCGCTGCCGTCCGGCCGCGGCATCCTCGGTGAGCTGATCCGGGATCCGCAGCCGCTGCGCTGCCCGGTGCTGTCGGACCATCCGGCCTCGGCGGGCTTCCCGCAGCACCACCCGCCGATGCACACCTTCCTCGGGGTGCCGGTGCGGGTGCGCGGGGAGGTGTTCGGCAACCTGTACCTGACCGACAAGCGCGGCGGGCTGGACTTCGACGCCGACGACGAGGCGGTGATCGCCACCCTCGCGGTGGCGGCCGGGGTGGCGATCGACAACGCCCGGCTGTACGAGGAGGCGCAGCGCCAGCAGCGCTGGCTGCAGGCGAGCGCGGAGATCACCCGCAGTCTGCTGTCGGGGGCGCCGCGGATGGCGGTCGTGGAGCTGATCGCGCGCCGGGCCCGGGAGATCGCGGGGGCGGAGCTGGCGGACGTCTCGGTGGCGCTCGCGGATCCCGGCGAGCGGGCGGACGAGCTGGCGGTGGAGGTGGCGCTGGGCGGCGGTTCGCCGGACCGGCTGGGCGTCACGGTGCCGGTGGACGGCACGCTCTCGGGCGCCGCGTACGTGTCGGGTTCGCCGGTGACCAGCGGCGAGCTGGAGTGCGACGGGCGCTACCCGGCGGGCCCGCCGGGGCGGTTCGCCGGGCTGGGGCCGGCGGTGGCGGTGCCGCTGGGCACCTCGACGGCGTTCAGCCGGGGTGTGCTGCTGCTGGCGCGCGAGCGCGGCGGGCCGCCGTTCACGGCGGAGGAGACCGGCCCGCTGCAGGGTTTCGCGGACCAGGCGGCGCTGGCCCTGGAGCTGGCCGAACGGCGGCGGGACGCCGAGCAGTTGACGCTGCTGGAGGACCGCGACCGGATCGCCAGGGACCTGCACGACCTGGCGATCCAGCGGCTGTTCGCGACCGGGATGACGCTGCAGAGCGCGGGCCGGCTGATCGACAGCCAGGGCGCGGCGGACCGGGTGAGCCGGGCGGTCGCGGACCTGGACGAGACCATCAAGATCATCCGGTCGACGATCTTCGGGCTGCGCGCCCACAACGAGCCGGACCGCGGGCTGCGGGCCCGCGCCACCCGGGCCGTCGGCGAGGCGCAGGGCACGCTGGGCTTCGCACCCCGGCTGAGCATGGAGGGGCTGCTCGACACCGACGTGCCGGCCGAACTGGCCGAGCAGGTGATGGCCGTGCTCGGCGAGGCGTTGAGCAACGCGGCCCGGCACGCCCGGGCGAGCCGGGTGGAGGTGGCACTGCGGGCGGTCGGCGGCCGGGTCGCCCTCACCGTGACCGACAACGGTGTCGGGGTGGCCGACGGCGGCCGGCGCAGCGGGCTGCGCAACCTCGCCGAGCGGGCCGAGCGGGTGGGCGGGAGCTTCGCCCTGCGGCCGGCCGAGGGCGGCGGGACGGTGCTGGCCTGGGAGGCCCCGCTCGGCTGACGGCCGTCCGCGGGCGGGGAGCCGCGCGGCTCCCCGCCCACCGCACCGGCTCGGCGACCGCTCGGCCGAGGCCCACCGCACCGGCGCACCAGCGCACCGCACCGGCTCAGCGGCCGCGCGGGTGCCCGCCCGGCGGGGCCGCCGACGGCCGCGCCAACTCGGTGGCGATCAGCGCGGCCTGCACCCGGCGTTCGACGCCGAGCTTGGCGAGCAGCCGCGAGACGTGGTTCTTGACGGTCTTCTCCGCCAGGTAGAGCCGCTCGCCGATCTGCCGGTTGGTCAGCCCCTCGCCGATCAGGGCGAGCACCTCCTGCTCGCGCGCGGTCAGCTCCGGGCCGCCGGGGGCGGGCTGCTGCGCGGGCTCGTGGTCGCTGCGCAGCCGGGCGAGCAGGCGGGTGGCCGCGCCCGGGTCGAGCATCGACCGGCCGGAGGCGACCGTGCGGACGGCGGCGACCAGGTCGGTCCCGCTGATCTGCTTGAGGACATAGCCGGCGGCGCCCGCCATGACGGCGTCCAGCAGCGCCTCCTCGTCGTCGAAGGAGGTGAGCATCAGGCAGGCCAGGTCCGGCATCCGGGAGCGCAGTTCACGGCAGACGGCCACCCCGTCGCCGTCCCCGAGGCGGACGTCGAGCACGGCGACGTCGGGGCGCAGCGCGGGCACCCGGACCAGGGCCTGTTCGGCGGTGGCGGCCTCGCCGACGACCTGGAGGTCGGGCTCGCAGTCCAGCAGATCGTGCACACCGCGGCGCACCACCTCGTGGTCGTCCAACAGAAAGACCCTCACCGGTGCTGCGGCACCGGCCGTACTGCTCGCCATCACGCGTACTTCCACCCTTGTCGTGCCCGGCACACTGCTGCGGGACGGTCGCATCATCACCGACGGGGCCGGTGCGTGCCCAGGGCCGAACGGCCCCATTCGGCCGCGCACGGAGGATTCCGGCGCCCAGGTCGTGTCCGGCCGATCCTGTCGGACCTAGCCGCCGACGGCGAAGAGGGCGGCGACCGCGGCGAGCGAGGCGAGCGCCACCAGGGCCAGCAGCCCGGCGAGCAGGGCCCGGGCATCGGGCCGGGCGGGCAGCGGCACGGCCCGCAGCGGTCCGGCGACGGTGCCGAGGACGGACCAGCGCAGCCGCTCCTCGCGCTGTTCGGCGCGGTGGTAACGGGCGGCGCGCAGTCGCAGCAGGGTGGCGGCGACCAGGCCGGCCAGGGCGATCCGGGCGGCCGGCCGCCAGTCGCCGACGGTCGGCAGCAGGGCGGCGGCCAGGGCGAGCGCGGCCCACCAGACCAAGCAGGCCGCGGCGGCGGTGCGGGTCGAGCGGGGGCGGTCTTCGCCCGCGCGGAGGTCGGCGATGGCGGGCAGGTACCAGACGCAGCCGGAGGCGGTGACCGCGGCGGTGCCGACGGCCAGGACGGTGTGGGACATGCCAGTGCTCCTCAGCCGGGATCGGAGGCGGTGCGGGGACGGGTCGGAGGCGGTGCGGGGCGGGCCGTCCCCGCCCGCCCGGGGGCAGCGACACGGGCGGGGACGGCGTTCGGGGGCGGTCCGGGAGCGGGTCAGCTCGCGGGGCCGCCGCGCTCGCCGTCGTACCGGGCGGGGACGACACCGGCGAGGTGCTTGGCGGGCTCGCCGTGGTTGTCGAACCAGTCGCGGGCGGCGATCTCCGGGTGGTGGAGGTCGAAGGCGGGCGATTCGGAGCGGATCCGCGGCAGGGTGGTGAAGTTGTGGCGCGGCGGCGGGCAGGAGGTGGCCCACTCCAGCGAGCGGCCGTAGCCCCACGGGTCGTCGGTCTCGACCTTCTCGCCGTACTTGGCGGTCTTCCAGACGTTGTAGAGGAAGGGCAGGATCGACAGGCCGAGCAGGAACGAAGCGATCGTCGAGACGGTGTTCAGGGTGGTGAAGCCGTCGTCGGCCAGGTAGTCGGCATAGCGGCGGGGCATGCCCTCGGCGCCTAGCCAGTGCTGCACCAGGAAGGTGCCGTGGAAGCCGATGGTCAGCGTCCAGAAGGTGATCTTCCCGAGCCGCTCGTCCAGCATCTTCCCCGTCATCTTCGGCCACCAGAAGTGGAAGCCGGCGAACATCGCGTACACCACCGTGCCGAACAGCGTGTAGTGGAAGTGGGCGACGACGAAGTACGAGTCGGAGACGTGGAAGTCGATCGGCGGGGCGGCGAGCAGGACGCCGGTGAGGCCGCCGAAGAGGAAGGTGACCAGGAAGCCGACGGTCCAGAGCATGGGTGTCTCGAAGCTCAGTGAGCCCTTCCACATGGTGCCGACCCAGTTGAAGAACTTCACCCCGGTCGGGACGGCGATCAGGAAGGTCATGAAGGAGAAGAACGGCAGCAGGACCTGCCCGGTGACGTACATGTGGTGCGCCCAGACCGTCACCGACAGGCCGGCGATGGCGACGGTGGCGGCGATCAGGCCCGCGTAGCCGAACATCGGCTTGCGGGAGAAGACCGGGATGACCTCGGAGACGATCCCGAAGAACGGCAGCGCCAGGATGTACACCTCGGGGTGGCCGAAGAACCAGAACAGGTGCTGCCAGAGCATCGCCCCGCCGCTGGCCGGGTCGAAGACGTGCGAGCCGAACTTGCGGTCGCACTCCAGGGCGAGCAGGGCGGCGGCCAGCACCGGGAAGACCAGCAGCACCAGCACCGAGGTCAGCAGGACGTTCCAGCAGAAGATGGACATCCGGAACATCGTCAGGCCGGGGGCCCGCATGCAGATGATGGTGGTGATGAAGTTGACCGCGCCGAGGATGCTGCCGAAGCCGGAGAGCGTCACGCCCATGATCCACATGTCGGAGCCGACACCCGGCGAGTGGACGGCGTCGGAGAGCGGCGCGTAGAGGAACCAGCCGAAGTCGGCGGCGCCCTGCGGGGTGGCGAAGCCGGCCGCGGCGATCAGCGAGCCGAACATGAACAGCCAGTAGGCCAGCATGTTGAGCCGGGGGAAGGCCACGTCGGGCGCGCCGATCTGCAGCGGCATGATCCAGTTCGCGAAGCCGGTGAACAGCGGCATCGCGAACAGCAGCAGCATCACCGAGCCGTGCATGGTGAACGCCTGGTTGAACTGCTCGTTGGAGAGGATCTGGGTGCCCGGACGGGCGAGTTCGGCGCGCATCACCAGCGCCAGCACCCCGCCGATCAGGAAGAACGCGAACGCCGACACCAGGTACATGCTGCCGATGGTCTTGTGGTCGGTGGTCGTCAGCAGCCTGACCACGGCCGACCCCGGCCTCCTCGCCCGGACCCCGGCCGGCCCTGCTGCGGCCGGCGGCGGCGCGCTGCCGTCCCTTGCCTCGATGGCGCTCACGGACGCTCTCCTTCGAACTGCTGCGGATGGATGGCGATCCATGATCAGGAGTTCGGGAGGTGCGGCCCCAGGGCCGTTGGACCCAGCGGGCCCGGGCCGGTGGGCCCGACTTCGCAGGGCCCTCCGGACCGGCGAAGAGCCGCCGCGGGCCGAGGGCCTGTCCGGCCGGTCTTGCCGGACAGGCCCGAGGAGTTGACTCCCCGCCCGCGACGGCTCCCCGACGCGACGGCTTGGCCCCGGTGTCAGCCGGCCGCCGAGATCAGGCCGAGTCCGCCGTCGAACCTGCGGTAGACCACCCGCCCGGAGCCGCTGCCCGGCTGGGCGAAGAACAGGAACGGCAGCTCGGCCCGGACCAGCCGCTCGACGGCCTGCGGCTCGGTCAGCTCCGGCGCCCCGTGCGGGCTCAGCGTCATCGGCACGGTGGGCCGGCAGGGCGGGGCCGCCGCCTGGGTGCGGGCCAGCCGGTAGCCGGTCGGGCCGACCCGGTAGACCACCGCGTCGGTCTCGGTCGCCGGATCGGTGAACAGGTGGATGTCGTAGTCCATCGCGTCCATCGTGCGGACCGCCGCGTCGGGCGAGCACCACACCAGGTGCGCCCACTTGCGCCGGACGATCCGCGGCAGCTCGGTCGCGTACGGCAGGCGGGCGCGCAGCTCGCGGGGGGCGGCACGCAGGCCGCTGCCGACCGGCCGCTCGATGCCCTCCGGCAGGCGGTCGGCGGGGGCCGGCCCGGTCCGCACCGCCGTACCCCGGCCGCGCGGGCGCCGGGGCCACGGCCGGGGCGCCCAGCCCGAGGCGGCGGTGGCGATCCGCTGGCGCAGCCCGTCCGCGACCCGGTCCAGGACCTCGCCGAACTCGCCCGCAGCCTCCTGGACCCGGATCCGGCGGCCGTCGACCTCCGCGTTGACCTGCGCGAGCACGGTGGCCGCGCCGACCAGGCCGACCCGGACCCGCAGCGCCTCGACCATCGCGTCGGCGCCGCCGACGACGGCCGCGACCCGGGCTCTGGTGTCGGCCGCGAAGCTCCGCGAAATGCCGTCCCGCACCTGTACCGTGACCAATTCCCCCACCTCGGGTCTCTTCGTCTTCCCATGCCTGCGCCACGGCCCCACCGCCGTGCGGCGCTCACCTTGCCGCCGGGTGCCGTCCGAGGCAAGGGCCGAACGGCCCCGGGCCCCGGTACCGGTGGCCCGGCACCGCCCGGCGCCCGTCCGGGCCCGCCCCCGTCCGGCCCCCGCCCCGCGGTCGGGCCGGCCCGGTCAGGGGCGCAGCCGGGCCAGCGCGCCGATCTCCAGCGCCGCGTAGACCGCACCGTCCGGGCCGACCGCGATGCCGTGCGGTTCGGAGCCGGGGGTGGGCAGCTCGTACTCCTCGACCGTCCCGTCCGGGGTGATCGAGCCGATCCGGTTGCCGCCCCATTCGGTGAACCAGCAGGAGCCGTCGGGGCCGGCGGTGATGGCGTGCGGCCGGGCCGCCGGGTCCGGCAGCGGGTACTCCGTCACCTTGCCGTCGACGGTGATCCGGCCGATCCGCCCGGCGCCGATCTCGACGAACCAGAGCGCGCCGTCCGGTCCTGCGGTGATGCCGACCGGGGCCGCGCCCGCGGTGGGCAGCGGGTGGACGGCGATCGTGCCGTCGGTGCCGATCCGGCCGATCGCGTTCGCCTGGTTGAGGGCGAACCAGAGGCCGCCGTCCGGACCGGCGGTGATCGCCGAGGGGAACGCGCCGGCGGCCGGCAGCGGGTACTCCGTCACCTCGCCGTCGACGGTGATCCGGCCGATCCGGTCGGCGTTCAGCTCGGTGAACCAGAGCGCCCCGTCGGGGCCGACCGCGATGCCGAAGGGGCCGGCGCCCGGGGTGGGCAGCGGGAAGGACTCGGAGGTGCCGTCGACGGTGATCCGGCCGATCCGGTGGTCCTTGAGGCGGGTGAACCAGAGCGCGCCGTCCGGGCCGGGGACGATCACCGAGGGCCCGCACTCCGCGGAGTCCAGGGCGAAGTGCTCCACCGCACCGTCGGGGGCGAGCCGGCCGATCGCTCCGGCGTGCACCAGAGTGAACCAGAGCGCGCCGTCCGGGCCGGTGGTGACGGCGTACGGGCCGGCCGCCGGGTCGGCGACGGTGCGCTGTTCGATCGGTTCGGTGGTTCGGGACATCGGTGGGCTCCCCCTCGGGCTCCGGCGTCAGTTGATCTTCGTCCGACCCTGACATGTACGGGGGCCGCAGGGCAAGGGGGTCAGCCGGCGGCCGGGCCCGGGATCGTTCCGGTACCACCGGGGCCCGGGGCGCCGGGGCCCCGCATCGCCGACGTCGGCACCGTCGCCGGAGGTACCGTCGCCGTCGCCGTCGCCGGGGGTACCGTCCGGGCCGCGCCGCCGGCCCGGCCCGCCGTCGGTGCCGCGCAGCACGGAGACCACGCCGAGCACCGCCGCGCAGATCGGCACCGCGAGCAGCGCACCCAGGATCCCCATGAGCCCGGCGCCGGCCACCACGGCGACCATGATGGTGGCGGGGTGCAGTTCCACCGTGCGGCTCTGGATGAAGGGCTGCAGGACGTTGCCCTCGATCGCCTGCACCGCGAGGACGATCCCCAGCGCCCAGAGCGCGATCGCCAGGCCGCCCTCGGCCAGCGCGACCAGCACCGCGACCGAGCCGGAGAGGAAGGCGCCGACGAACGGGATGTACGCGCCCATGAACACCAGCGCGCCGAGCCCGGCGGCCCCGGGGACGCCGAGGATCGCCAGGCCGACGGTGATGAAGGTCGCGTCGATCGCCGCGATCAGGGTGGTGCCGCGCATGAAGCCGGCCATCGCCTCGAAGGCCTTCACCCCACAGGCGACGACGGTGTCGCCGGCCCGGCCCGGCAGGTAGGAGCGGACCGTGTCACCGGTGCGGTGGCCGTCCCGGAGGAAGAAGAAGACCAGGGCGAGCGCGAGCACCGCGCCGGTGGCGATCTGGGTGGCGAACCCGAGGCCCGAGAGCACCCCGGTGGCGAACGTGGAGACCAGCGAGTCGGACTCGCCCTGGGCGCTGTCCAGGACGTTCTGGATCCTCGCTCCGAACGGGCCGAGCCAGCCGGCGATCCGGTCGCCCGCCTCCTGGAGCGCCTCCGCGATCTGTGGGGCGCTGTGCACCAGGGAGTTGACCAGCAGGGCGATCACCCCGCCGACCGCCAGCACCAGGACGGCGCAGGTGAGGCCTGCGGCCGGGCCCCGGCCGACGCCGTGCCGGACCATCCACGGCATCACCGGGTACAGCAGCGAGGTGCCCAGCAGCGCGATGATCACCGGGACGGTGGCGGCCCGCAGCTGGACGATCGCGAAGACCACCAGCGAGGCGACGGTGATGAACAGGATGACCGCCACCGACCAGGCGGCCGCGGTGCGCACGACCGGCGGCAGCGCGGCGGAGGGCCGGCGGTCGCCGCGGCCGGCGCCGCCGCGCGGAAGGCCGTCACGCGGAAGGCCGTCACGCGGAGGTCCGTCGCCCGGGGGGCCGCCGCCCCGGGGTTCTCCACTCGGGGGGCCGTCGCTCGGGGGTTCGGCTGCCATACGGGACATACCAGCACACAAACCCCCGAAACTCCCGGACATCCGACACGCCCGGGACGACCCCGCGTCAGTCCTCCGCCACCACCCGGACGTCCCCGCCGCCGCCCGCGAAGGCCAGCGCCCGCTCGCCCTCCTCGACCGCCGCCCGCCGGTCCGCCCGCCGCAGCGGGGCGAACGGCCGGACCAGCGCCGTGTGCCCGCCCGACCGGTCCGCCACCAGCTCCCAGAGGCCCGCGACCAGCCCGTCCACCAGCAGGGTGCCCAGCACGATGCCGTTCTGCGTCATCACCCGGCCGCGGTACTCCTCGGGCAGCACCCGGGTGCGGTCGGCATGCGAGAGCAGCAGGTTGTCGAAGGGCGCCAGCAGCCGGACCGGCGCCGGCACCTCCGGGTCGGGCCGCGGGGCGTCCGGCAGGTCGTACAGCAGCCGGCCCTGCTCGTCGCGGAAGGTGACGAGCCGTGGGGCGAGCCCCTTCAGCACCGCGCCGAGCCGGGTGAGGCCGCACCACTTCTGCAGGTCGGCGACGGTGGCCGGGCCGAAGGCGGCGAGGTAGCGCAGCGCCAGGTCGTCGAGCGCGGGCTCGGGGTCGAGCGGGCGCCCCAGCCAGTGCTCGGCGGTGGTGTGCGCGGCGGCGCCGCTGCGGCCCCAGACCCCGCGCGGCGGCACCTGGACCAGCGGCAGCAGGCAGCGCGCGGCCTGCGCCAGCGCGGCCGGGTCGCGGTCCGGACGGCCGGCGGCGAGCAGGGCGCCGAGCTGCTGGAAGGTGCGCGGCTCCGCCTCGACCAGCTCCCGGGCCTCGGCGGCGAGCGCGGCGAGGTCGAGCCCGGCCAGCCGCTTGCCGTAGGTGTTGCGCATGCCCTGGTCGAGCACGGGCTGCAGCAGCGGGCGCAGGGTCAGGCAGTCGGCGGCGCCGACCAGGTGGATGGTGCCGCGCTGGAGGGCGATCCGGACCGCCCGCCGGTCCTCGATCAGCTCGCTGAGCGCGGCCGGGGCGAAGCCGTCCAGCCGGGACCAGAGGCCGAGGTAGGGCGGCTGCGGGACGGCCTGGGCCTGCAGGCCGACCAGGTGCTCGACCATGCCGAGCGGGGTCGTCCCGGACGTCCGGGCCAGCAGGTGCTGGCGGGCGAGCAGGGCGCGGCCGAGGGCGCGCGGACCGAGCACGGGGAGGGCGGCCGGGGCGCTCATCGGCGGCCGTCCAGGACGGAGCGGAGCACCGCGATGCGGTTGGTGGTGATGGAGTCGGCGCCGACCGCGCGCAACCTGCGCATGGTGCGGCGCAGGTCGGCGGTCCAGGTGGAGACGGCGAGTCCGGCGTCCCGGGCGGCGCCGACGAGCTCCGGGGTGACCAGGCCGAACGGCGGGTTGAGGTAGCGCGGACGCAGGTCGGCGAGGAGCGCGGCAGCGGGCAGCACGGGCTGCTTCCAGGTGAGGGCGAGCTCGGCCCCGGGGGCGAGCGCGCGGACGGCGAGCATCGCGGTGGCGGGGCCGCAGAAGGCGACCCGGTCCTCCGCGCCGAGGCCGGTGACGGTCTCCCAGGTGGCGGCGGCCGGGCCCGGGTCGTCCAGGTCGAGCAGCAGCCTGGTGCCGGGGAAGGCCGCGACGGCCTTGACCGCCTCGGCGAGGGTCGGCACGGCGAGCGGGCCGCGGCGCAGCTCGTCCAGCTGGTCGAGGGTGACCCGGTGCAGCGGGCGGGGGTCGGCCCAGAGGCGTTCCAGGGTGGGGTCGTGCAGCAGGACCGGGACGCCGTCGCGGGTGAGCCGGACGTCGACCTCGACGGCGTCGGCCCCGGCGGCGAGCGCGGACTCGACGGAGGGGAGGGTGTTCTCGCGGCGCCGGTAGGGGTCGCCGCGGTGGGCGACGGCGAGCACCCGGCGCGGGTCGGCGGTCACCGGACCAGCCCCGCGAGCCAGGGGGTGAGGTGCGGGCCGTCGACGTGCTCGCGGTAGCCGGGCTCGCCGGGCACGGTCACGATCAGCACGGTGGACGGCGGGAAGGTCCGCTGCTTCACGTGGACCAGCCCGCTCCACACCGAGTGCAGGAAGGCCGGGGCGCTGTCCCGGGGGACGTCGAAGGCGATGCCGTCGACGGTGATCACCACCTCGTCGTGGACGAACAGGCGGACGGTGACGGTGGGCGGGCCGCCGATCGCCACCAGGGCCTCGTGCGGTATCGCGTCGAGTTCGCCGCGCTCGGGGGCGGTGAGTCCGGCGAAGGTCCGGTCGTGGCCGATGTCGTGCTCGGCCCGGACCTCGCGGCCGTGCCGGGCGGCCATCGCCTCGATCGCGAACACGGCGCTCTGGGTGGACGGCAGCGGCGGGTGGGCCATCGGGGGCGGAGCCTTTCGGTCGGGGACACGGCGGGCGGTGCGGGGGCGGCGGGGCGGGAACGCGGCGGTGCGGGGCGCGGGTCGGGCCGGACTGGGCGGGCGGCCCGGAGGTCAGCGGCGTTCGACCATCACATTGGTCGACTTGATGACCGCCGTGGCGGGCGCGCCGGGCACCAGGCCCAGTTCCTCGGCCGACTCCCGGCTGATCAGCGAGACCACCCGGAACGGCCCGGCCTGGATCTCGACCTGGGCGGCGACGTCGCCGAGCACGACGTCGGTGACGATCCCGGGGAAGCGGTTGCGGGCGGAGGACGGGCGGCCCTCGGCCTCGGCGTTCTCCGGGCGGGCCAGCTCGCGGGCGAAGGCGGCGAGCTGGGCTCCGGGGATGATCCGGTGGCCGTGCTCGTCGCGGTCGGCGGCCACCCGCCCGGCGTCCACCCAGCGGCGCATGGTGTCGGCGCTCACCCCGAGCAGGGCCGCCGCCTCACCGATCCGGTACGGGTTGACCGCCGCCTCGTGCTGGGCCATGGGGACTCCTGACGACTGTTCGGACTGGGTGCGGACGGCGTGCAAAGGCGTACGAAGGCGTGCAAGGGCGTACGGACGACCGCCGGACCGCTCGGCCCGGGCCGTGTGCGGCCGCCCCGCCGCCATCCTGCCGTACGACCGGGCGGCGGGGCCAAGCGGAGCACCGGCGGGCGCCGCGCGGACGGCGGCCCGGCCGTACGGCAGGCAGCGGGCGGACGGCGCACAGCCAGCTGCGCGGGCCACGGCTCGGCCGCTCAGGGCTCGCCGAAGAGGTCCCGCCGGACGGCATCCCCGGCGGTGAGCACGGCCCCGGCGAGGATCGCACCGCCGCCCGCCGTACCGGCCCTGACCGCGGTGCGCAGCGGGTTGAGGCCGGCCAGCCGGTCCTCGACGCGGCGGGCCAGCTCGGCGCCGCCGGCCCGGCCGGTCTCGCCGCCCAGCACGACGCAGCCGGGGTCGAGGACCACGCAGACGGCGGCGGCGCCGATCGCGATCCGTCCGGCGAGGGCGTCGAGGAAGCCATCCCCGGCCGGCCCGGCGTCGAGGGCGGCCCGGACGGCGGCCTCGGCGGCGGCCGCGTCGTCGGCGGGGTCGGCGGGCAGGCCGTGGGCGCGGGCGAGCGCGCAGACCGCCGCGGAGCCGACCAGACCGTGGAAGCCGCCCTCGCACTCGGAGGCACTGGGCAGGCCGACCGTGCCGGGGACGGGCAGGAAGCAGATCTCGCCGGTACCGCCGGACGCCCCCCGGCGCAGCTTGCCGTCGATGACGACGGCGGCGCCGACGCTGTGGCCGAGCCAGAGCAGCACGAAGGTGTCCTGGCCGCGGGCGGCGCCGACCCGGTGCTCGGCGTGGCCGGCGAGGTTGACCTCGTTCTCCAGGATCACGTCGGTGCCGGGCAGCTCCGCCAGGGCGGTGAGCAGTTCGGCGTGCCAGGCGGGGAGCTTGCCGGTGCTGTAGAGGCGCCCGGTGGCGGGGTCGACCAGGCCGGGCGCGCCGACGGCGACGGTGTGCAGCCGGTCGACGCCGGCCTCGCGGGTGGTGGCGAGCAGGGTGCGGACGATCCGGTCGGCGAGTTCGCGCGGGGTGCCGTCGCGTTCGTCGACGACCAGGTCGGCGGTGCCGAGGCTGCGGCCGGCCAGGTCGGCGACGACGAGGCTGACGCCGGCGGTGCGGACGTCCACGGCGGCGAGGTGGGCGCGGTCGGCGACCAGCGCGTAGACCCGGGCGTTGGGGCCGCGGCGCTGTTCGCCGCGTTCGCCGACGACGGCGACCAGGCCGGTGCGCTGGAGCCGTTCCAGCAGGTCGGAGACGGTGGGGCGGGAGAGGCCGGTGAGGCCGCGCAGCTCGGTGGCGGTCAGCGGTCCCTGTTCGAGCAGCAGGTTGAGGGCCAGCCGGTCGTTGATCGCCCGGGCGGTGCTCGGCGTGGCCGTGCGCACGGTGGTCATGGCAGAGCATCCTTCCAGAGGATTTCTATCAGGGTCCCTTCCTGATAATTTATCGCCCGTGGCGCGAAGCGCGTCCAGGGCACCGACGCGCCTGCCGCACGACCGGGAGGGAACCCCGCATGATCGAGGACTTGACCAGGAAGACCCGGGACGCACTGGAGTCCCCCCGCCGGGCCAGGGTGAGCATCGCCCTGGTGTTCGGCGTGCACGGCGCCGTCAGCGGGAGCTTCGTCTCCCGGATCCCCTGGATCCAGGACCGGCTTGACCTCTCCCCCGGGCAGCTCGGCCTCGCCCTGGTGATGCCCGCCGTCGGCTCCTCCCTCGCCATGCCGCTCGCCGGGCGCTTCGTCCACCGCTACGGCGGGCGGGCCGCCACCCGCGGACTCCTCGCCCTGTGGTGCCTGGCGCTCGCCCTGCCCGCACTCGCCCCCGGGCTCCCCTTCCTCTGCCTGGCCCTGCTCGTCTTCGGCGCCACCGCCGGCATGGCGGACGTCGCGATGAACGCCCAGGGCGTGGAGATCGAGCAGCGGATCGGCCGCTCGATCATGTCCGGACTGCACGGCATGTGGAGCGCCGGCGGGCTGATCGCCTCCGGCTTCGGCATCCTCGCCGCCCACCGCGACCTCGACGCCCGGCTGCAGCTCGCGGTCACCGCACTCGTCCTGTTCGGCGCAGGACTGCTGGTCGGCCGCGGACTGCCCGACCTGCGGGCCGCCGACGAGGCCGAGGCCCCGCCGCGGTTCGCGCTGCCGCCCCGCAGCTCGCTGGTGATCGGGCTGGTCGGCTTCTGCGCGGTGTTCGCCGAGGGCGCCTCGATGGACTGGAGCGGCGTCTACCTGCGGGACGTCACCGGCGCCTCGCCGACCCTCGCGGCCGTCTCCTACACGGCCTTCGCGCTCACCATGGCGGTCAGCCGGCTGGCCGGGGACGCGGTGATCCGCCGCCTCGGGGCCGTCCGGGCGACCAGGCTGAGCGGGGTCGTCGCCACCGCGGGCGGGCTGCTGGTGGTGGCCGCGGACAGCCCGGCCGTCGCCATCCCCGGATTCGCCCTGATCGGCATCGGCATCGCGGTGGTCGTCCCGCTCGCCTTCGCGGCGGCCGGCCGGGTCGGCGGCAACCCCAGCCAGGCCATCGCCGGCGTCGCCACCGTCACCTACACCTCCGGCCTGGTCGCGCCCGCGGTCATCGGCGTCCTCGCCCAGGCCACCTCGCTCACCGTCTCCTTCACCCTGGTCACCGTGCTGACCTTCGCCCTCGTCCTGAGCGCCGGCGCCCTCCGGCGGGCCGGGGACCCGGCCGACGCCACCGCGGGCCGCTGAGGGCAGGGGCGACGGGGGCGGGGGCCGCGGCGGCCCGGGCGAGGTCGCCGGGGGCGGGGCTGCCGGGGTTAGGCTCTCGGGGTGATCGATGCCTCGCCCGCGCCGCCGACGGCGCCCGCGCAGCCCGTACCCCCGGCGCCGTCCGCACCTGCGCCCGCGCCCGCCGAGGCGGCCGCCGGGCCGGGGCGGCGCGGTCCCGGCCGGGCGGCCTGGCTGCGGTTCGGGGTGCTGGTCGCGGTGCTCGGGACGGTGGCCGGCTCGCTGCTGCTGTGGAGCCCGACGGCCCTGCTCTCGGACGGCGTGCCGCTGCCGGTCTTCGTCCTGGTGTACGCGGTCGGCACGCTCGCCTTCATGCCGCGCCCGGCGCTCAACGCGGCGGCCGGCCTGCTGCTCGGCACCGCCCAGGGCGTGCCGACCGCCGTGCTGGGCACCACGCTCGGCGCCGTGGCGGCCTTCGCCCTCGGGCGCACCCTCGGCCGGGAGGCGCTCCGCCCCTACCTGCGCGGCCGGCTGCTGACCGGCCTGGACCGCCGCTTCACCGAGCAGGGCTTCCGCAGCGTGCTGCTGCTGCGGCTGCTGCCGGGCCTGCCGTTCCAGGCGGGCAACTACGGGGCGGCCTTCTCCGGGGTGCGGTTCCTGCCGTTCCTGGCCGGGACGGCGATCGGCGTGGTGCCGACCACGACGGTGTATGTGACGGCGGCGGCCAGTGCCGGGGAGCCCGGGTCGGCGGCGTTCCTGCTGTCGGCCGGGGCGATCGCGCTGCTGGTGCTGTTCAGCGGCGTCACGCTGTGGCGGGCGGCCCGTCGACGGGCGGTCAGCGCGCCCTGAGCCGGGCGGAATTCGCTTTCGCGGCGTCACCGGACCGGGTCAGGATGGCCGTCATGACGACCACCACCCCACGGACCGATCCCCCCTTCGCCGCGGACGAGGCGACCATGCTGACCGCGTGGCTCGACTTCCACCGCGCCACCCTGGCCCTGAAGTGCGAGGGCCTCGCCGAGGAGCAGTTGCGGCGGCGCTCGGTGCCGCCGTCCGGGCTCTCCCTGCTCGGCCTGGTCCGGCACATGGCCGAGGTCGAGCGCTACTGGTTCGAGGTCGTCCTGCTCGGCGGGGACCCGGCGGCCGGCCACTACTGGACGGACGAGGACCAGGACGCCGACTTCGACCGGGTCGACACCGCCTCCGCCGCGGAGGGCCTCGCCACCTGGCGGTCCGAGGTCGAGGCGTCCCGCCGGGCCGTCGACGGGCTGGCGCTCGACGCCGTCGGCAAGCGGCTGCGCCACGGCCACGAGGTCTCGTTGCGCTGGATCCTGGTCCACATGATCGAGGAGTACGCCCGGCACAACGGGCACGCGGATCTTCTGCGCGAGCTGATCGACGGCGCCACGGGCGAATGAAATCGTTTCCCCATTGTTGACAGAAGGTCAATTAAGGGGTGACCGCAACCGATATGGTCTACGCGCGCAACCGTACGCGGAGCTGCTGCGTCGCATCAGTTGCCCGGGTTCGCCCGGGTTTCCGGTGCGGCACGACTCGTACGGACGTCGCGAGCGGGCACGGGACCGGTGATCAGTGCGATACTCGGACAGTTCCGACGAGTGGATGACGTGTCAAAAGGGCGCGCGCACCCGGGGGGACGCGTACGGGACGAGGCAGGGAGGCGCGGCATGGGAGCACTTCGCGACGAGCACCACAACGGGTGGCTGATGCCCTCCGGGAACTACCCGGCCGCGGTGTACGACGACGAGTGGATCGAGCAGGAGACGGTGCCGTCGGCCCCCGCGCCGACCCGGATCGTCTCGCTCCGGCCCACCGGCTTCGAGGCCGCCCGGACGGTCGGCGAGCACATCCGCGCCAGCACCCCGGTGGTCATGGACCTCACCGAGATGGACGAGGCCGAGGCCAAGCGCATGGTCGACTTCGCCTCCGGGCTGGTCTTCGGCACCCGCGGCGGGATCGAGCGGATCGCCCGCCGGGTGTTCCTGCTGACCCCGGCCGAGGTCGAGGTCATGGTCATCGACCGGCCGCTCGACGAGACCGGCTTCTACAACCAGAGCTGACCGCAGCCGGCCCGGCCACGGGCAGCGGCGCACCCCCGGACCGGGGACGGCACCCGCCGTCCCCGGTCTTCTCGTGCCCGCTCCCCTTCCGCTGTGTCTCGATTGAGGCGACGGCGATAATTCTGAGACACAGGTGTCTCATGTGACCTACACTTGCTGCATGGCCACCGATCGTGACTCCGTCCTCGAAGCCGCCGTCGGCGTGCTGTCCCGCCGCCCCACGGCGCATCTCGACGAGATCGCCCGCGCGGCCGGGATCAGCCGGGCCACCCTGCACCGGCTCTTCCCGGGCCGCGAGGCGCTGATCCGCGAGGTCGGCCTGCTCGGCCTGCGCCGCTTCGCGGCCGCGCTGGACACCGCCGAGGTCGACGAGGGCGACGCCGGGGCCGCACTGCGCCGCCTGGCCGACGCCGTCGTCCCGGACGCGATGCTCTGCGCCTTCCTGGCCGGCGAGAACCAGCTCTACGACGACCCCGGCATCGACGAGCTCTGGCAGGCCCAGTCCGACCGGCTGCGGGCACTGTTCCTGCGCGGCCAGCAGCAGGGCGTCTTCCGGATCGAGCTCTCCGCCGCCTGGCTCGGCGAGGCCTTCTTCGACCTGGTGGCCGGCGTCGGCTGGGCCGTCCAGGACGGCCGCCTCGCCCCCCGCGACGGCGCCTTCTCGCTGGTCGAACTCTTCCTCGGCGGCGCGCTCCGCCGACCCGGGCCGGCCCCCGCGCCGGCGCCCGGACCCACCACCCACAGCACCTCGGACCGGAAACCGGAAGCCGATACCCCATGAGCACCACCGCGATGACCACCACCGCGCACACCCCCGGCGGCAACCGGCGCTGGACCGGCCTCGCCGTCCTCGTCCTGGCCGTCACCCTGGTCGCCGTCGACGCGACCGTGCTCTCCCTGGCCATCCCCTCGATCAGCGAGACCCTGCAGCCCAGCGGCACCCAGCTGCTCTGGATCGGCGACGCGTACTCCTTCGTCCTGGCCGGCCTGCTGGTCTCGATGGGCTCGCTCAGCGACCGGATCGGTCGCAAGAAGCTGCTGCTCGTCGGCGCCACCGGCTTCGGTGCCGCCTCGCTGCTCGCCGCCTACGCCCCGAGCCCCGGCTGGCTGATCCTGGCCCGCGCCCTGCTCGGCGTCGCCGGCGCGACCATCATGCCGTCCACCCTGTCGCTGATCCGCAGCCTCTTCCCGGACGACCGCGAGCGGGCCACCGCCATCGGCATCTGGGGCGCCGCCGCGACGGCCGGCGCCGCCCTCGGCCCGGTGGTCGGCGGGGTCCTGCTGGAGCACTTCTGGTGGGGCTCGGTCTTCCTGCTGAACATCCCGGTGCTGGCCCTGCTGCTGGTGCTCGGCGGCTGGCTGCTGCCCGAGTCGCGCGACCCGAAGCCGGGCCGGTGGGACGTGCTGAGCGTGGCGCTGTCGCTGGTCGGTGTGATCGGCGTGGTGTACGCGATCAAGGAAGCGGCCATGCACGGGCTCGCCCGCTGGGACGTACCGGTCGCCGGGCTGCTCGGCGCCGCGGCGCTCACCCTGTTCGTCCGGCGCCAGCTGCGGCTGGAGACCCCGCTGCTGGACGTCCGGCTGTTCCGCAACCGGCGCTTCACCGCCGCCGTGCTGGCCTCGCTGATCGCGCTGGTCGGGCTCTCCGGCGAGGTGTTCGTGACCTCGCAGTACCTGCAGCTGGTGCGCGGCTACGGCCCGCTGCAGGCCGGCCTGGCCGAGCTGCCCGCCTTCGCCGGCGCCATGGCGGGCGGTCTGCTGACCGCCCGGCTGGCCCGCCGCACCGGGGCCCGGGCCGCGCTGACCTTCGGTCTGCTGGGCATGGGCGTCGGCCTCGGCCTGCTCGGCTGGGTGCAGCAGGACACCACCTACCTGGTGCTGGCGGCGTCCTTCCTGCTCACCGGCACCGCCGAGGGCGTGGTCTACACCCTGGGCGCCGACCTGGTGCTCGGTGCGGCCCCCGCCGACAAGGCCGGCGCCGCCTCCGCGGTCTCCGAGACCGCGTACGAGCTGGGCACCGCGCTCGGCATCGCCCTGGTCGGCTCGGTGGCCACCGCGCTGTACGCGTCCCGGCTGGTCGTCCCGGCGGGCACCGGCCCGGCCGCGGCCGAGCAGGCCGGCGAGTCGCTGGGCGGCGCGGTGGAGGCCGCGCAGGGCCTGCCGGAGGCCCTCGCCGGTCCGCTGCTGAGCAGCGCCCGCGACGCCTTCGTCCACGGGTTCAACGTCGCCGCGCTGCTCGGCGGTGCACTGCTGCTGGCCGCCGCCGCCCTGGTCTGGCGCCTGCTGCGCGGACTGCCGCGCGGCGGTGCGGAGCAGCCGGAGCGGGCGGTCGTGCCGCACGACCGGGCGGAGCCCGAACCGGCGGCGGCACCCCGGGCATGACCGACGGCGGCGGCCGGTGGCGGACCTCGTGAGG
>NZ_JBSGXP010000165.1:0-19077 GCF_053610105.1 Kitasatospora sp. NPDC054939
GGAGCGGATCACCGCTCCCGGGCCCTTCGCCGCACCTGCCGCCCTGCCCGGCTGCCGGAGCTGCTGGGGCTGCCGGGAGTGCGGGCGCCGCGGCTGCCGGGAGTGGGGGCGCCGTCAGGCCGCCGCCGGCTGCTCCTCGTCGGCGGTGCGCAGCGGCACCTCGCGGATGAGCAGCACGGTGGCGAAGGCCAGCAGCGCGAACGGCGCGGCGACCAGGAAGACCACCCCGACGCCGCGGCCGAAGGCGTCGGTCACCAGCGGCAGCACCGGCGCCGGCAGCGCCCGCAGGTCGGGCAGGGCGCCGCCGCCGAGGCCGGCGCCGGCCGCCGCGGGCAGGTGGGCGGCGGCGAGGTTCTCGGCCAGGAAGGCGGAGACCCGGTCGCTCATCACCGCGCCGAGCGCCGAGACGCCCATCGCGCCGCCCATGGTGCGGAAGAAGGTGACGGTCGAGCTGGCGGCGCCCAGTTCGGCCCGGGGCACGGTGTTCTGCACGGCGAGCACGAGGTTCTGCATGGTCAGGCCGAGGCCGATGCCGGTGAGGGCCATGGCGCCGGAGAGCAGCCGCAGGTCGGTGTCGTCGCGGACGGTGCCGAGCAGGGCGAAGCCGACGGCCAGCAGCAGCGTCCCGGCGACCAGGAAGCCCTTCCAGCGGCCGTACCGGGTGATCAGCCGGCCGGCGACGGCGGAGGAGACGGCCAGGCCCAGGATCATCGGCATGGTCATGAGTCCGGCGACGGTGGGCGACTTGTCCCGGGCGAGCTGGAAGTACTGGCCGAGGAAGGTCGTGGCGCCGTACATCCCGACGCCGACCAGCACCCCGGCCAGCGAGGACAGCACGACCGTGCGGTGCCGGAAGAGGTCCGGCGGGATGATCGGTTCGGCGGCCCGGCGCTCGACCACGACGGCGAGGGCGCCGAGCAGCACACCGCCGCCGGCCAGTGCCGCGCTCGGCCAGGAGAGCCAGGCGTAGCTGTCGCCCGCCAGCGTGATCCAGATCATCAGCAGGCTGACCGCGGCGGTGATCACCAGGGCGCCGAGGTAGTCGATCCGCACCCGGCGGCGGACCACCGGCAGGTCCATGGTCCGCTGCACGACCAGGATCGCCACCAGGGCGAACGGGATGCCGACGTAGAAGCACCAGCGCCAGCCCAGCCAGGGGGTGTCCACGATGACGCCGCCGATCAGCGGGCCGCCGATGGTGGCCAGCGCGAAGACGGCGCCGAACCAGCCGCTGTAGCGGCCCCGCTCGCGCGGCGGGACCATCGCGGCCAGGCAGATCTGGGCGAGCGCGGTGACACCGCCGGCGCCGATGCCCTGGAGGGCGCGGCAGGCGATCAGCTGGCCGGTGTTCTGGGAGAGGCCGGCCAGCACGGACGAGCCGATGTAGACCAGCAGCGCCAGCTGGAGCAGCCGCTTCTTGCTGGCCAGGTCGGCGAGCTTGCCCCAGATCGGGGTGGAGGCGGTCAGGGTGAGCAGGGTCGCGGTGATCACCCAGGTGTAGGCGGACTGTCCGCCGTGCAGGTCGGTGAGGATCCGCGGCAGCGCGTTGGAGACGACCGTGGACGACAGCACGGCCACGAACAGGCCGAGCAGCAGGCCGGACAGCGCCTTGAGGACCTGCCGGTGCGTCATGGGGGTGTCGGTCTCGGGGGCGGCTCCGGGCGGGGCGGTGGCGGTGGCGGTCATCCGGGGTCCTTTGGCGGGGGAGAAATTCGTTGCCTCGGGCAACCATAAGGAGAACTGGTTGCCTTGGGCAACTTTCTTCAAGCCTGCGCAAAGCACGTAAAGGACGGGCCAAGAGACCGGGCCGGACGGGACGCGCGCGGGATCAGCCGCCGATCGACTGCCCGATCACGCCGTTGAAGCGGTGCAGCAGTTCGGCGAAGCGCAGCACGTCCTCCTCGGGCCAGCTCGCCATCAGCCCGCGCACCTGCTCCAGCCGGGCGTCGCGGGCGGCCAGGAAGCGCCGCCGGCCCTCCTCGGTCAGCGACACCAGCGCCGACCGGCGGTCCAGCGGGTCGACCTCGCGGGCCACCAGGCCCACTTCCTCCAGCGCCTTGACCTGCCGGCTGACCGTCGCCTTGCCGACCCCGAAGTGCAGCCCGACGTCGGTGATCCGGACCGGTTCGGCCTGCTCGATGTACACGAGCATGCTGTACGCCGCGCCCTCCAGCTGCGGGTGCACCCGGCGGGATAGCTCCGCCACCCGGGCCCGGCCGCGCCGGAAGAGCAGCGCGATCTCGCTCTCGACCGCGAGCACCGGCTCCCCGCCGCACCCGGCCACCGGGTCCGGCCCCCCGCCGATCCCTGCCGTCCGCCCGGCGCCCACCGTCCGACCGCCGCCCACCGAAGCCTCCGCACTCACCGCGCCAGTATCCCGCAGGCCCGGCGCGGATCCCCGAGCGGCCGAGCAGTCCGGGGCGGAGCGGTCCCGCCCGGCGGGCTCAGCGGTCCGGGGTGAAGCGCCCCGGGTCGGCCACGATCCCGCGCACCACGCCGACCGCCGCCCCCAGCAGCGGTCCCCGGCGGCCCAGCCGGGAGACCGCGAGCCGGTCGTCCGACCAGGGGCGGACGGTGACCCGGGCGGTCAGCTCAGCCCGCATCCCCGGCAGCAGCCAGGCGGCCAGCTGGGCGTAGCCGCCGCCGAGCACCACCTCGGCCGGGTCGAGCAGGTTCACCGCCCCGGCGACCGCGGTGCCGAGCGCGGAGCCGGCCCCGGCCAGCGCCGCCCGCACCTCCTCGTCGCCGGCCCCGGCCCGTTCGGCGAGCAGGGCGACCCAGTCGCCCCGGATGCCCTCCAGCCCGGCCTCCCGCAGCACCGCCGCCTCGCCCGCGTACTGCTCCAGGCAGCCGTAGGCGCCGCAGGCGCAGAGGGGGCCGTCGGGGTGGACCGGCACGTGCCCGAGTTCGCCCGCGTAGCCGCGCGCGCCGCGCAGCAGCCGGCCGTCGACGACGATCGCCGAACCGATGCCCGCCTCGGCGGAGACGTGCAGGAAGTGCTCGGGGCGCCCGCCCAGCCAGAGTTCGGCGAGGCCGCCGAGGTTGGCCTCGTTGTCGGCGTCGATCGGCAGCTCGGCCAGCGGGTCGGCGTTGGCGGCGCGCAGCGCGAGGCGCAGTTCGGCGGCGACCGGGACGTCCGTCCAGCCGAGGTTGGCGGCCCGGCGCAGGACCGCGCCGTCGGCGCCGACCAGGCCGGGGACGGCCACGGTGAGCCCGGCGGGGCGCGGTCCGGCCTCGTCGGCGACCCGGCGCAGCAGTTCGGCGAGGTCGGCCATGACGGCGGCGGGCCGACGCTCCCGGTTGCGGATCTCCTGGCGGCGCCAGGCGCGGACCTCGCCGCGCAGGTCGACCAGGCAGGCGCCGAGGTGCTCGACGCCGATCTCGGCCCCGAGGCCGCCGGGGCCCTCGGGGTTGAGGCCGAGCGCGGTGCCGGGGCGGCCGACCTTGCCGCTGGGTACGGCCGGGCCCTCCTCGACCACCAGTCCCGCGGTGATCAGCTCCTCGGCGAGCGAGGAGACGGCGGCCCGGGTGAGCCCGGTGTCGGCGGCGACCTCGGCGCGGGAGCGCGGGGTGCGGGCGATCCGGTCGAGCACCAGGGCGAGGTTGGCCCGGCGCATGCCCTGCTGGCTGGCCGGTCCGGCCGGCTGCCCCTCGCTTCCGCGCACCGCCGTCACCCCGTTCGACACTCTCGGGCCCCCGACGTTCGAAGCGTAACCGCGTTCCCTGCGGCGCTCCTGGTGTGCGGGTCCGGGCCGGGCCGGGTGGCGGTCAGCGGGCGGGTTCGGGCTGCTCGGGCTGCTCCGGGCGGGTGGCGGGCGGCTCGGGGAGCTGGACGAAGACCCAGCGGCGCATCGCCCAGTAGCGGAAGAGCATGGCGAGCAGGGTGCCGACGACCATCCCGCTGACGAAGTCGGCGATCTCCTGGGTGACCGCGCCGACCCGCGGCTCGCGCAGCTCCAGCAGGTAGCGGGAGACGATCAGCGGGAGGTCGTTGACGGCGATCGCCACCGCGCTGACCAGGACGAACAGCCCGGCCTCGCGCCGGCGCCCACCGCAGGTCCGGAAGCACCACTGCCGGTTCAGCAGGTACGAGACCACGGTGGCGGCGACCGTGGCGACGGTGAGCGCGAGCACCGGCTTGTGCTGCAGCACCGTGGTCTTGAGCGAGAGGTTGATCAGTACGGTCAGGACGAAGCAGCCGCTCCCGACCAGCAGGAACTTCACCAGCCTGCGGTGGCGCACCAGTGCCGGGCGCAGCCGGGTCGGCACCTTCGCCAGGGCGCGCTGCGTGGGTGACGGCATGTTCGCAGTCTGGCACGCACCCCGGCCGCCGGCCCCGCGTCACGCGGCCCCGGTCACCCCGGGGCACCACGGGCGCGTCGCGGGGCCCGGCGGAGCGCCCTCCGCTCCGCCGGGCCGCTGCGTGCGCGTCAGGCCGCGACCAGCACCTCGGCCGGCTCCAGGGCCAGCGCCAGCACCTCGCGGACGTCGGCCACCGGGTGGACGGTCAGGCGCTGCAGCACCTCGGCCGGGACGTCGTCCAGGTCGGGCTCGTTGCGCTTGGGGATGATCACCGCGGTGACCCCGGCCCGGTCCGCCGCGAGCAGCTTCTGCTTCACCCCGCCGATCGGCAGCACCCGGCCGGTGAGCGAGACCTCGCCGGTCATCGCCACGTCGGTGCGGACCTTGCGCCCGGAGAGCAGCGAGGCCAGCGCCGTGGTCATGGTGATGCCGGCGCTCGGCCCGTCCTTGGGGACGGCCCCGGCGGGCACGTGCAGGTGCACGCCGCGGTCGCGCAGCGAGGTGACCGGCAGTTCGAGCTCGGCGCCGCGCGAGCGCAGGTAGGAGAGCGCGATGTGCGCGGACTCCTTCATGACGTCGCCCAGCTGGCCGGTGAGGGTCAGGCCGGTGCCGCCGGTCTCGGCGTCGGCGAGCGAGGCCTCGATGTAGAGGACGTCGCCGCCGGCCCCGGTGACCGCGAGCCCGGTGGCCACGCCCGGGACGGCGGTGCGCCGCTCGGCGGGCTCCTGGGCGGCCTCCGGCACGTGGTGCGGGCGACCGATCAGGGCGCGCAGGTCGTCGGCGCCGATCGCGGCGGGCAGCGTGCGCTCGCCGAGCTCGGCCTGGGCGGCCAGCTTGCGCAGCACCCGGGCGATCGAGCGCTCCAGGTTCCGCACGCCGGCCTCGCGGGTGTACTCGCCGGCCAGCCGGCGCAGGGCCGCCTCCTCGACGGTGGCCTCGCCCTCGTGCAGTCCGGCCTTCTCCAGCTGGCGCGGGAGCAGGTGGTCGCGGGCGATGACGACCTTCTCGTCCTCGGTGTAGCCGTCCAGCCGGACCAGTTCCATCCGGTCGAGCAGCGGCTCGGGGATGGCCTCAAGGACGTTGGCGGTGGCGAGGAAGACCACGTCGGAGAGGTCGAGCTCGACCTCCAGGTAGTGGTCGCGGAAGGTGTGGTTCTGCGCCGGGTCGAGCACCTCCAGCAGCGCGGCGGCCGGGTCGCCCCGGTAGTCGGAGCCGACCTTGTCGATCTCGTCGAGCAGGACGACCGGGTTCATCGAGCCGGCCTCCTTGATGGCGCGCACCAGCCGGCCGGCCGAGGCGCCGACGTAGGTGCGCCGGTGCCCGCGGATCTCGGCCTCGTCCCGGACGCCGCCGAGCGCGACCCGGACGAAGGTGCGGCCCATGGCCCGGGCGACCGACTCGCCGAGCGAGGTCTTGCCGACCCCGGGCGGGCCGACCAGCGCCAGCACCGCGCCCCCGCGCCGGCCGCCGACCAGCCCGAGCCCCTGGTCGGCCCGGCGCTTGCGCACCGCCAGGTACTCGACGATGCGGTCCTTCACGTCGGCGAGCCCGGCGTGGTCGGCGTCCAGGACGGCCCGGGCGCCGGCGATGTCGTAGGCGTCCTCGGTGCGCTCGTTCCACGGCAGCTCCAGGACGGTGTCCAGCCAGGCGCGGATCCAGGAGCCCTCGGGGGACTGCTCACTGGCCCGCTCCAGCTTGTCGACCTCCTTGAGGGCGGCCTCGCGGACCTTCTCGGGCAGGTCGGCGGCCTCGACCCGGGCGCGGTAGTCGCCCTCCTCGTCGGCCGGGTCGCCGTTCAGCTCGGCGAGCTCCTTGCGCACCGCGTCGAGCTGGCGGCGGAGCAGGAACTCCTTCTGCTGCTTGGCCACGCCCTCCTCGACGTCCTTGCGGATGGTGTCGTTGACCTCCTCCTCGGCGAGGTGGTCGCGCAGCAGCCCGAGGGCGTACTCCAGGCGGGCGACCTGGTCGGCCTCCAGTAGCACCTTGAGCTTCTGCTCGGCGGTGACGAAGGGCGCGTAGCCGATGTTGTCGGCGAGCTCGCCGACGCCCTCGATCTGGGCCACCCGGTCGACGATCTGCCAGGCCCCGCGCCGACGCAGCCACTGGGTGGAGAGGGCCTTGTACTCCTTGACCAGCTCGACGGCGCGCCCGGCCACCGGGATGCCGACCGCGGACTCGCGGAACGGCGTGGTCTCCACCCAGAGGGCGGCGCCGGGGCCGGTGGTGCCGACCCCGATCCGGACCCGGCGCACGGCGCGCACCAGGGCGGCCGGGTCCCCGTCGGCCAGCCGGCCGACCTGCTCGACGGCGGCCAGCGTGCCCGCCGCCGCGTACGAGCCGTCCACCCGCGGGACCAGCAGGACCTGCGGCTTGTCGGCGCCGGTGACCGCGGCGCGGGCGGCCTCGACGGCGGCGCGCACCTCGGTGTCCTTCAGGTCCAGCGGGACGACCATGCCCGGCAGGACGACCTCGTCGTCGAGCGGCAGGACGGGCAGGGTGAGCGGTGTGGACGTCGATGCCATGATCTCTCCCCAGTCAGCGAAGTTGAGTTGACCTGACTAAGGTTTGGCGGGCGCCGGTTGTTCCCCGCGATCTGTTCGCCGTGAGCGAACGAAGGAGGGAGTGCGGAGGAGCTGTCAAAAAGCGGAGTCGACGGGCGCCGGCACCGCTCCCGCGCGCGGCCCGGGACGGCGGCGCAGCCAGGGCCACAGGGCGATCCCGATCAGCAGGGCGGCCGGGTGGCCGACCCCGGTGGTGACGTCGGAGTCGGTGAGCAGCTGGTGCCCGAGCAGCAGCCCGGCGCCGGTCAGCACCGGCAGCCGCAGCCGCCCCGGGAGCAGTCCGGCGAGCGCGCCGAGGCTGGCCAGCACCCCGTAGCTGACGCCGATGTCCAGCTGGTCGAGCGCGGCCGGCTCCATCCGCCCGGCCCGCACCGAGGCCGCCACGATCCCCTGGGAGAGCAGGGTCGCCAGCACGTGCCCGCAGGCGAAGACGGCCAGCGCCCGCGCGGCGCCGATCCGCCGCTCCAGCGGGGCGACGGTGAAGGCGAAGGCCCAGAGGTAGGGCATCCAGATCGGCCCGGCCACCCAGAGGCCGCTGCACAGCAGGGCCCGCAGCGGGTGGTCGAGCAGGTTGTGCCAGTCCGAGCTGGAGGCCTCCTGCAGCCGCAGCACCAGCTCCGGGTCGGCCGTGTGCCCGAAGGTCGTGGTGGCGCCGAGCAGGGCGAAGTAGCCGAGGGCGAAGGGGTTGCGGCGCGGTGTCGGCACCCGGGCGAGCAGCCAGCCGGCCACGCCGGTGCGCAGCCCGTGCCGGAGCAGGCCGTAGGGCGGGGCGGCGCCGTCGCGCGAGCCGGGCGCACGTCCCTGCAGCCGCGCCATGACGCCTCCGTTCCGCACCCGCCGGGCACCGCGTTCCGCCGGGCCCAACGTACCGGTGCGCGGGCGCGGTCCCGCACCCGAACGGCTTGTCGTGGCCACGTTACGTGCCGAGTCTGGGAGCCCGCTGGGAGTTCCCTCGGAGGAACGTATCGGGACGGGCCCGGCATTGGTCCAGACCATCCCTGCGCCTACGCGCCAGTAGAGCCGCTGACCGGCGGTTCGACGGATATTGGGGTGCATACGTACCGTTACGGAGTGAAAAAACGCCGGGTAAGGTATCGGCCCGTGCCCACTTCCGAGTGGGCCGGACGGGCGGTCGGACGCCCGGCCGACGGGCCGGAAATGTCCGGTCCACCTGCCGGGAGCCGTCCACTGTCCGTACGCTGCGAAGGGTGCGGTCGGAGCGGGTGGTTCACCACCCGCCGAGTCGCACGCGAGATCGGGACGGCGGACCCGGCACAGTCCACGACGGAACAAGACTACGAGCGGAGCCCCGCCATCCCCACAGGTGGCCGGCCCGCAGCCCTGGGGGCGGTGGCGTGACCGTGACAGAGATTCAGCAGGACAATCACAACAGCAGCACGGTGAGCAGCCAGCGCAGAGTGCTGGTGGTGGAGGACGAGCCGACGATCGCCGAGTCCATCGCGGCCCGGCTCGGTGCGGAAGGCTTCAAGGTGGCCGTGGCCCACGACGGCCCCGGGGCCGTCGACGGCTTCCACACCTGGCAGCCCGACCTCGTCGTCCTCGACATCATGCTGCCCGGCTTCGACGGCCTGGAGGTCTGCCGCCGGATCCAGGCCCAGCGCCCGGTGCCGGTGCTGATGCTGACCGCGCGCGACGACGAGACGGACCTGCTGGTCGGCCTCGGCGTCGGCGCCGACGACTACATGACCAAGCCGTTCTCCATGCGCGAGCTGGCGGCCCGGGTCAACGTCCTGCTGCGCCGCGTCGAGCGCGCCCAGCAGGCGGCCCGCACGCCCACGCTCGGCTCCCTGCGCTTCGGCGAACTGGAGATCGACCACGTCCAGCGCCGGGTCCGGCTGGCCTCGGGCGACGTCCACCTGACGCCGACCGAGTTCGACCTGCTGGCCTGCCTGGCGGCCCAGCCGCGCGCGGTGCTCACCCGCGAGCAGCTGCTCGCCGAGGTGTGGGACTGGACCGACGCGTCCGGCACCCGCACGGTGGACAGCCACGTCAAGGCGCTGCGCCGGAAGATCGGCGCCAGCTGGATCCGTACCGTGCACGGCGTCGGCTACGCACTGGAGGCCCCGCTCTCCTAGGGCCACGGGCCGGGGCCTCCGGGGGGCCCTCGTCCGAACCCGCCGCCGGGCGCGCCGAGCGCCGGCGGTACCGCATGCGGGGGGATCGCCAGCGGGGAACGCAGGGGACACATGACCTTTCCACAGCAGCGCGGGGCTCAGCACCGCGGTACACCGGAGCGCGGAGCGCAGGAGTCCGAGCCGCCGCACCGCGCGGCCGGGCGGCCCGCCGCACCGCGCCGCGGCCTGGCCGGCCGTGCCGCGCGCCGGGTCTGGGCCGACATCCGGCCGCTCGACCCGCTCCGCTCGATCAAGGGCAAACTCGCCCTGCTGGTGATCGTCTCGGTCTTCCTGGCCACCGGCATGGTCGTGGTGGCGATCCGGTCCGAGACGCAGATCCGGATCATCATGGTCTTCTCGATGATCGCCTCCCTGCTCTTCATGCAGTTCCTCGCGCACGGGCTGACCGCCCCGCTGCGGGAGATGACCGCCGCCGCCCGCGCGATGGCCTCCGGCGACTACAGCCGCCGGGTCGAGGTCGGCTCGCGGGACGAGATCGGCGAGCTGGCGACCACCTTCAACCAGATGGCCTCCGACCTGGAGGCCGCCGACCGGCACCGCCGTGAACTGGTCGCCAACGTCTCGCACGAGCTGCGCACCCCGATCGCCGCGCTCCGCGCCGTCCTGGAGAACGTGGTCGACGGCGTGGTCCAGCCCAACCCGGCGACCCTGGGCGCGGCGCTGGAGCAGACCGAGCGGCTCGGCCGGCTGGTCACCCACCTGCTCGACCTCTCCAAGATCGACGACGGCGTGGTGGCCCTGGACGCCCGCACCTTCGAGGTGCGCGAGTTCCTGGACGGCGTACTGCGCGGGGTCACCGTGGACGGCGCCACCGCGGGCGGGGCGTTCTCCCGGCGCGGGGACGTCCGGCTCGCACTGGAGGTCAGCCCGACCGGCCTGACCGGCGTCGCGGACCCGGAACGGCTCCACCAGGTGGTCGCCAACCTGGTCGACAACGCCTGCAAGCACTCCCCGCCGGGCGGCACCGTGACGGTGCGCGCCCGGCCGGACGGCGACGGCGGCGGGCTGCTGCTGGAGGTCGAGGACGAGGGGCCCGGCATCCCCGCGGCCGACCGCACCCGGGTCTTCGAGCGGTTCAGCCGCAGCGGCACCGCGACCGCCCAGGGGCCCGGCAGCGACGGCGGCACCGGCCTGGGGCTGGCCATCGCCCGCTGGGCGGTGGACCTGCACGGCGGGCGGATCGCGGTCGCCGAGGCGGCCCGCGGGTGCCGGATCGAGGTCCGGCTGCCGGGATGGTCGGCACGCGCACATGTCACAGAAGCGACACAGACGCGCGCCTAGGCCTTTGTCCGTATTTGTCCCGCTACGGGGGGCGGTCAGCCCCGATCGGTTCCCCTCCGTTGCGGCTTTCTAACGCACAATTTCGGCCAAACTGCAGGTCAGCACTGTGATCTGGGCGACGCCTGACCCCCGGGGACTGCGCGATCACTGCTCGGAGGCGTAGCCTTAATCCCCGCTGTCCAAACATCCCAAAAGGAAGCGGAAGAGGGCGGTTGCCGCCGTGTCGCCACAGTCCCCTGAAACCCCCAACAGCTCGGCAAGTTCCACTGGCTTCGGCCCCAATGAGTGGCTCGTCGACGAGATCTACCAGCAGTACCTCCAGGACCCGAACTCGGTCGACCGAGCCTGGTGGGACTTTTTCGCCGACTACAAGCCCGGTACCGAGGTGACCCCAGTGACCCAGGCCGCGACCCAGGCCGGCCCCACGCCGACCCCTGCCGCTGCCCCCGCGCCCGCCGCTGCCGCCCCGGCGGCGCCCGCCCCCGCTGCACCGGCCGCGCCGGTCCAGCCGGCGCCCGCGCCGCTCGCCGCAGCCCCCGCCGCGCCCCCGGCCCCCAAGGCCGTCGCCCAGCAGAAGGCCGCCCCGGCCGCCGAGGCCGGCCCCGAGCTGGTCCAGCTCCGCGGGCCGGCCAAGGCCGTCGCCACCAACATGGACGCCTCGCTGGAGGTGCCGACCGCCACCTCGGTGCGCGCGGTGCCGGCGAAGCTGTTGATCGACAACCGCATCGTCATCAACAACCACCTGCAGCGCGCCCGTGGCGGCAAGGTCTCCTTCACCCACCTGATCGGGTACGCCCTGGTCCAGGCCATCAAGGCCTCGCCGGGCATGAACCACAGCTACAAGGTGGAGGACGGCAAGTCCTACCTGGTCAAGCCGGACCACATCAACCTCGGCCTGGCCATCGACCTGGTGAAGCCCAACGGCGACCGCCAGCTCGTCGTCGCGGCGATCAAGAAGGCCGAGACGCTCGACTTCTTCGGCTTCTGGCAGGCCTACGAGGACATCGTCCGCCGGGCCCGCGCCAACAAGCTGACCATGGACGACTTCACCGGCGTCACGGTCTCGCTGACCAACCCCGGCGGCATCGGCACCGTGCACTCCGTGCCGCGCCTCATGCAGAACCAGGGCACCATCGTCGGCGTCGGCGCCATGGAGTACCCGGCCGAGTTCCAGGGCTCCGCCCCGGAGACCCTGGCCCGCCTCGGCGTCTCCAAGATCATGACGCTGACCTCGACCTACGACCACCGGGTCATCCAGGGCGCGGCGTCCGGCGAGTTCCTGCGGGAGATCCACCGCCTGCTGCTCGGCGAGAAGGACTTCTACGACGAGATCTTCGAGTCGCTGCGGATCCCGTACGAGCCGGTCCGCTGGGCGACCGACGTCGCCACCACCCACGACGACGAGGTCAACAAGACCGCGCGCGTCATGGAGCTGATCCACTCCTACCGGGTCCGCGGCCACCTCATGGCCGACACCGACCCGCTGGAGTACAAGCAGCGCAAGCACCCCGACCTGGACGTCACCACCCACGGCCTCACCCTGTGGGACCTGGAGCGCGAGTTCGCGGTCGGCGGCTTCGGCGGCCAGAAGATGATGAAGCTCCGCGACATCCTCGGCCTGCTGCGCAACACCTACTGCCGCACGGTCGGCATCGAGTACATGCACATCCAGGACCCGAAGCAGCGCAAGTGGCTGCAGGAGCGCCTGGAGAAGCCGTACACCAAGCCCGAGCGCGAGGAGCAGCTGCGCATCCTGCGCCGG
This sequence comes from Kitasatospora sp. NPDC054939, assembly GCF_053610105.1. Classification (NCBI taxonomy): domain Bacteria; kingdom Bacillati; phylum Actinomycetota; class Actinomycetes; order Kitasatosporales; family Streptomycetaceae; genus Kitasatospora; species Kitasatospora sp. NPDC054939. The sequence continues at coordinate 12,063 of NZ_JBSGXP010000165.1, forward strand.
CTGAACTCGGCCGAGGCGTTCGAGACCTTCCTGCAGACCAAGTACGTCGGCCAGAAGCGCTTCTCGCTGGAGGGCGGCGAGTCGCTCATCCCGCTGCTCGACGCCACGATCGACTCCGCCGCCGAGCACCGCCTCGACGAGGCCGTCATCGGCATGGCCCACCGCGGCCGGCTGAACGTGCTGGCGAACATCGTCGGCAAGCCGTACGGCAAGATCTTCGGCGAGTTCGAGGGCAACCTCGACCCGAAGTCGATGCACGGCTCCGGCGACGTCAAGTACCACCTGGGCGCCGAGGGCATCTTCACCGGTCTGGACGGCGAGGAGATCAAGGTCTCGCTGGCCGCCAACCCCTCCCACCTGGAGGCCGTGGACCCGGTCGTCGAGGGCATCGCCCGCGCCAAGCAGGACATCCTCGACCAGGGCGGCACCACCTTCCCGGTGCTGCCGATCCAGATCCACGGCGACGCGGCCTTCGCCGGCCAGGGCGTCGTCGCGGAGACCCTGAACATGTCGCAGCTGCGCGGCTACCGCACCGGCGGCACCGTGCACGTCGTGGTGAACAACCAGGTCGGCTTCACCGCCGCCCCGGCCTCCTCGCGCTCCTCGATGTACTGCACCGACGTGGCCCGCATGATCGAGGCCCCGATCTTCCACGTGAACGGCGACGACCCGGAGGCCGTGGTCCGCGTCGCGCGGCTCGCCTTCGAGTTCCGCCAGGAGTTCCACAAGGACGTGGTGATCGACCTCATCTGCTACCGCCGCCGCGGTCACAACGAGGCCGACAACCCGTCGTTCACCCAGCCGCTGATGTACGACCTGATCGACAAGAAGCGCTCGGTGCGCAAGCTGTACACCGAGGGCCTGATCGGTCGCGGCGACATCACCATGGAAGAGGCGGAGCAGGCGCTCCAGGACTTCCAGGGCCAGCTGGAGAAGGTCTTCGCCGAGGTCCGCGACGCCGCCCAGGCGCCCGCCCCCGCGGCGAACGGCAAGCCGGTCGCCGACTTCCCGGTCTCCATCCGGACCGGCATCTCCCAGGAGATGGTGAAGCGGATCGCCGCCTCGCAGGTCAACCTGCCCGAGTGGCTGACCGTCCACCCGCGCCTGCTGCCGCAGTTGCAGCGCCGCGCCGGCTCGGTCGAGGACAACACCATCGACTGGGCCATGGGCGAGACCCTCGCCATCGGCTCGCTGCTGATGGAGGGCCACCCCGTCCGCCTGGCCGGCCAGGACAGCCGCCGCGGCACCTTCGGCCAGCGCCACGCGGTCCTGATCGACCGCAACAGCGGCGAGGACTACACCCCGCTGCAGTACCTGACCGAGGACCAGGCCCGCTACACCGTGTACGACAGCCTGCTGTCCGAGTACGCGGCGATGGGCTTCGAGTACGGCTACTCGCTGACCCGCCCGAACGCGCTGGTCATGTGGGAGGCGCAGTTCGGCGACTTCGTCAACGGCTCGCAGACCATGGTGGACGAGTACATCGCCTCCGCCGAGCAGAAGTGGGGCCAGCACTCCGGCGTCGTCCTGCTGCTGCCGCACGGCTACGAGGGCCAGGGCCCGGACCACTCGTCCGCCCGCCCGGAGCGCTTCCTCCAGCTGTGCGCGCAGAACAACATGACGGTCGCCATGCCGACCCTGCCGTCGAACTACTTCCACCTGCTGCGCTGGCAGGCGCACAACCCGCACCACAAGCCGCTCGTCGTCTTCACCCCGAAGTCGATGCTGCGCCTGAAGGCCGCGGCGAGTGCGACCGAGGAGTTCCTGTCCGGCTCGTTCCGCCCGGTCATCGGCGACAGCACGGTCGACCCGGCCCAGGTCCGCAAGGTGGTCATCACCTCCGGCAAGTTCTACTACGACCTGGAGGCGGCCCGCACCGAGCGCGGCGTCACCGACACCGCGATCGTCCGGGTCGAGCGGCTCTACCCGCTGCCGGTGGCCGAGCTCCAGGAGGAGCTGGCCCGCTACGGCGACAACGTCCAGTTCGTCTGGGCGCAGGAGGAGCCGGCCAACCAGGGTGCCTGGCCGTTCATCGCCATGAACCTGGTCGACCACCTGCAGGTCGTCATCGGCCGCAGCGCCCACGGCGCCCGCCTGCGCCGCGTCGCCCGCCCGGCCTCCTCGGCCCCGGCGGTCGGCTCGGCCAAGCGCCACGCCGCCGAGCAGCAGGCCCTCGTCGACGAGGTGTACTCGCTCTGACGTCCGACCGTTAGCCCGGTCGCAGGACACCGGCCCCCCGCGTATCCGTACGCGGGGGGCCGCTGCCGTTCCCGGGAGGCGGCCCGCCACCGGCCCGGACCGCGCCCCCGGCGGGGCACGGTCAAGGTCGCAGCTCTGCAACCAAAGCCGCACCGCGCTGCAAGCATGCCTGACGGCTCGATAGGTTATTCCTCGCCAGTTCGCCCGTCGGTCCGCCGACCGGGGCCCGTCACCGCCCCGGCCGCCGCGTCGCCGACCCTCACCACCGCAACTCCCAGGGGGATCACCGCATGACCGCCGACACACCGCGGGACGCCGCGCCGCTCCCGCCGGTCTTCCAGCCGCTGCAGCCCGAGGACCCCCGGGAGGTCGGCGGCTACCGGCTGTTCGCCCGGCTCGGCGCGGGCGGCATGGGCCGGGTCTACCTCTCGTACACCCCGGGCGGGCGCCCGGTCGCGCTGAAGGTGGTCCGGCCCGAGTTCGCCGAGGACAGCGAGTTCCGCCGGCGCTTCGCGCAGGAGGTCACCAACGCCCAGCGCATCCACGGCCTGTACACCGCCCAGGTGATCGACTCCGGGCTGGACGCGGACGCCCCCTGGCTGGTCACCGCGTACGTCCCGGGCCCGTCGCTGCAGCAGGTGGTGCGCGAGAACGGCGCGCTGCCGGTCCGCACCGTGCTGCTGCTGATGGGCGGCATCGCCGAGGCGCTGCAGGCGATCCACAGCGTCGAGGTGGTGCACCGCGACCTCAAGCCGGCCAACGTCCTGGTGGCCGGCGACGGCCCGCGCGTGATCGACTTCGGCATCGCCCGAGCGGCCGACGCCACCGCGCTGACCGGCACCGGCTACCGGATCGGCTCGCCCGCGTTCATGTCGCCCGAGCAGGCCCAGGGCAAGTCGGTCTCCCCCGCCACCGACGTGTTCGCGCTCGGCGCGCTGGCCGCGTACGTGGCCGGCGGCGCCCCGCCGTTCGGCGACGGGCCGGACACCGCCGTGCTCTACCGGGTCGTGCACGAGCAGCCCGACATGGAGCGCGTCCCGGCCGATCTGCGCGAGCTGATCCTGCGCTGCCTGGCGAAGTCCCCCGAGGACCGTCCCAAGCCCGCCGAGATCATCCAGATCGCCCGCAACCACCCGTCGGTCGGCGGCCAGCTGCGGTTCGCCGACGACTGGCTGCCGCGCCAGGTGAACACCGAGATCACCCGCCGCTCGGACCTCCCGAAGACCCCGCCGACCCCGGTGCCGGCCGCGCCGGCCGCGCCGCCGGCCCCGGCCGCGCCGACCGTCCCGCCGCAGCCCGCCGGCATGCCCACCGCGCCGGGCACCCTGCCGCTGTACGCCGCCCAGCAGCCGCCCGCGCAGCCCGCGCCGCAGCCCGCGGGCCCGCCGCCCGGCTTCACCCCGCCGCCGCTCGGCGCGTACGGCGCCCCGCAGGCCCCGTACGAGGCCCCGACCGGCCCGGTGCTGCCGGCCCCGCCGACCGTCCAGTACCAGCCGCACGACACCCCGGCCCCGCAGCCGGCGTACCAGGTCCCGCAGCCGACCCACGACACCCCGCCGCCGCAGCCGGCCTTCGAGTCGGTGCCGTCCGGCCCGGTCGTCACCGACACCCAGGCGGCCGAGCCGGCGCCGCGCCGCCGGGGCGTCTCCTGGAAGGTGCTGCTGAGCGTCGCCCTGGTGATGGCGCTGGGCGGCACGGTCGGCGGCGTGGTGCTGATGAAGAAGATGGACAAGGACGAGAAGAAGGCGGACTCGCCGGTCGCGACCGCGCCCGCGCAGTCCGGCCCGACCCAGGCCGCGCAGACCCCGCAGCCGGCGCCGACCGCGTCCACCCCGCCCGCGGCGGCGACCACCACCCCGAGCAGCCCCAAGTCGACGGCGGCCACCCCGGGCGGCGGGGTCACCAGCACCCCGCGGGCGGCCAAGTACACCGCGGTCTACACCGACAAGGACCTGACCGCGCCGAGCACCAGCTACAGCTTCGACCTGACCGCGGGCAAGATCGTCGCGGACACCGTGACCACCGCGTGGGAGCTGGAGCCGGGCTACAGCTCCTTCGACTGGACCAGCGGTTCGGACGCCTACATCGCCCGGGAGCCGTCGCTGACGCCCGAGCAGTGCTCGGCCTCCGTCGACCAGTCCCCGGCCGCCGACCTCCGGTACGACGAGCTGCCGCAGGGCAAGATCTTCTGCCTGCGCAACCGGGTCAACTTCAACGTCGTGATCGCCAAGGTGCTGGAGCAGGGCAACAGCAGTTCGGGCTCGGTCCGGCTGTCGCTGACCTTCTACCGCAATGACGGCTGACCGGCCCGGTCTATCCTGACCTGGTCGAATCCCACCGGACCGGAGTGAACCCCGTGTACTTCACCGACCGCGGCATCGAGGAGCTGGCGAGCCGGCGCGGCGACGAGGAGGTCACCTTCGAGTGGCTGGCCGAGCGCCTGCGCGAGTTCGTCGACCTCAACCCGGACTTCGAGATCCCGGTCGAGCGGCTGGCCACCTGGCTGGCGCGGCTCGACGACGAGGACGACGAGTAGCCGCAGCACATCCCGCCGAGGGCCCGGGAGGCGACCGCCTCCCGGGCCCTTCGCACGCCCCCGGCCCGGATGCCGCCCCGGAGCTCGAAGGCAGCCCCTAGGGGTCGGGCTCCGGGGCGGCTCCGGGAACGGATCCCTTGGCCGCCTCGTTCACGCGATATATCGTCTTCATCGGAAGACGCGATACATCGCGATCAGGAACGTCGGAACGGGAGGCGGCAGAGATGAGTCAGTGGACGGTCGAGGGGCCCGAGCGGGTCACGGTCGACGAGGCGGTCCGGGCGCTGCACGTGCGCATCATCGACGGCGGGGTGGACGTGGTGGCCGCCGAGGGCCCGGTCCGGCTGGAGGTCACCGAGCTGTCCGGGGAGCCGCTGCAGGTCACCCTGGTCGACGGCGTACTGACGGTCACCTACAAGGACCTCAGCGGGTGGCACGAGTTCGGCGACGTCCTGAAGTCGGTCGACTCGGTGAAGGGCTTCTTCGCCTCCTTCAAGCGCAAGCGCCGGGCCCGGGTCACCGTGACCGTGCCCGCCGGCACCGAGGTGCGGGTCGGCAGCGTCTCCGCGCACGCCACCCTCTCCGGCCTGACCGGACCGGTCTCGGTGCAGAGCGCCAACGGCGACGCCACCCTGGTGGGGCTGCGCGGCACGACGGACACCCACACCATCACCGGCGACGTGGACGCCCAGGCGGTCTCCGGCCGGCTCAAGGTCAACACGGTCTCCGGGCAGCTCACCGTGGTCGCCGGGACGGCCGACCAGGTGCAGGCCAACACCGTCACCGGCGCCGTGACGCTCGACCTCGACGTGCAGACCCCGACCGACGTCAAGGTCGCCACGGTCAGCGGCCCGGTCGTCGTGCGGCTTCCCTCGCTGGCCGACGCGGTCGTCGAGGCGGGCAGCAACAGCGGCGACGTCTCCAGCACCTTCGACCAGCTCAAGGTCGGCGGCACCTGGGGCGCCAAGAAGCTGTCCGGGAAGCTCGGCGAGGGCAAGGGCAGCCTGTCGGTGACCACCGTCTCCGGCGCGGTCACCGTGCTCCGCCGCCCCGACGGCGAGGACGACGCCCCGGTCGTCGTCAAGGAGCTGCCGACCGGCCCCGACCTCGACAAGAGCGGCCCCGACCTCACCAAGGAGGCATGAGATGACCCCCGTCTTCGGCCACGGCCGGCTCCGGCTCTACCTGCTGAAGCTGCTCGACGAGTCGCCCCGGCACGGCTACGAGGTGATCCGCCTGCTGGAGGAGCGCTTCCAGGGCCTGTACGCGCCCTCGGCCGGCACCGTCTACCCCCGGCTCGCCAAGCTGGAGCAGGAGGGCCTGGTCAGCCACAGCACCGAGGGGGGCCGCAAGGTCTACCGGCTCACCGACGCCGGACGGACCGAGCTGGAGGCCCGCCGGGGCGAGCTGGACGAGCTGGAGCTGGAGATCCTCGACTCGGTGGCCCAGCTCGCCGGGGCCATCCGCGAGGACGTCCGGGACAGCGCCAAGGACCTGCGCGAGGAGCTGTGGGGCGCGGCCGGCCGGGCGCCCCGGCCCGAACGCGCCGAGGGCGGCGACCCGTGGGCCGGGCCGTGGGGCGACCGCGACGCCTGGCAGCGGGCCAAGGAGGAGTTCGCCCAGTTCAAGGAGCAGGCGAAGGAGCAGGCCCGGCGCGCCAAGGAGCAGGAGAAGGCAGCCAAGGCCAAGGCCAAGGCGGCCGAGGAGGAGGCCCGCCGGCTGCGCGAGCAGTCCCGGGCCGCGCGCACGGCCGCGCAGCAGGAGGCGCTGCGGCTCAAGCGCCGGGTCGAGCAGCAGGTGCGCGAGCACGCGGCGAAGGGCGACTGGTCGACCGGGCTGGCCGAGGGCCTGTCCGAGCTGACCAAGGGCCTGGCCGGGCTGGCGGACGCGGCCCGCTGGGGCCACCCGGCCGGCACCGGGGAGACCGGCCGGGGCGACGAGAGGGGCCGGGGCGGCGAGAAGGTCACCGTCACCCGGATCGACCTCGACGAGGACGAGGCCGCCGGGCCGTCCGCCGGGGTCGCGGCCGAGCCGCCGGCCTGGACGGCGACCGACCCGGCGGGCGATCCGGCCCGCGAGCTGGAGCGGCTGCTCGACCGCTTCCGCGACCGGGTGCGCGACGCCGCCCGGGACGGCGGGGTGACGCCGGACCGGCTGGCCGCGGCCCGCTCGGTGCTGGGCGCCGCCGACGAGCGGCTGCGGCGGCTGCTGGGCTGACCCGGCGGCGGACGGCCGAGGGGCCCGGGGTGCACGACGGTTCCGACCGTCGCTGCCCCGGGC
>NZ_JBSGXP010000166.1:0-19074 GCF_053610105.1 Kitasatospora sp. NPDC054939
CGGCGCACCCCGGACGGGCGGGCGGGTCAGACCGCGAAGCCGCCGTCGACGGCGATCGAGGCGCCGGTGATGTAGCGGCCGTCCGCGCCCGCCAGATGGGCGACGGTCGCGGCCACGTCCGCACCGGTTCCGAACGAGCCGAGGGCGGTGAAGCCGCGCTGGTGGTCGGCGCCGGGGCCGTCGGCCGGGTTCATCTCGGTGTCGATCGGGCCGGGGGTCACCAGGTTGACGGTGACCCCGCGCGGGCCGAGCTCGCGGGCCAGGGCCTTGGTGAGCCCGAGCAGCGCGGCCTTGCTGGCGGTGTACGCGACCCCGCCGCCGAACGCCGCCCGCTCGGCCATGCAGCTGCCGATGGTGACGATCCTCCCGTCCTCGCCCAGGTGCGCGGCGGCGGCCTGGGCGGTGAGCAGCGGTCCCCGGACGTTGACGTCCAGGACGCGGTCGAGGTCGGCCAGGGCCAGCTCCTCGAACGGGCCGAGGACGCCGACGCCGGCGTTGTTCACCAGGATGTCGAGCCGCCCCAGCTGCTCGACCGTGCCGGCCACGGCCGCCCGGATCTCCTGCGGGTCGGCGCTGTCGGCCCGGACCGCCCAGGCCCGGCGGCCCTTCCCGGTGATCGCGCCGACCACGGCCGCGGCCTGCTCGCCGTTGTCCCGGTAGGTGACCGCGACGTCGGCGCCCTCCTCGGCCAGCCGCAGTGCGACCGCCGCGCCGATCCCCCGGCTGCCGCCGGTCACCAGGGCCACCCGGCCCGCCAGTCGAGCCGCCGCCGTGGTGGTGGTGGTGGTGTACATCGCCATCTCTCCCGAACTCCTCACCGTGGTACCGATCGTGCGGCCGACCGTCGTACCGGTCGCGTGGCCGACCGTCGTGCCGATCGTGTGGCCGATCGTGTTCTCGGCCATGTCTCGATCATGGAGCGGCGGGGTGCGGGATTCCGGCGGTATCCGGACATCGCGTTCAACGTTCAACAACACGGCCACCCCGGGGGCGGGGCGGCCGTGGGGCGCCCGGGGGCGCGGTGTGCGGGCGTCAGACGGCGAGGGTCTGACCCGGGAAGATGAGGTCCGGGTTGCCGCCGATGATCCTGGCGTTCCTGGCGTGGAGTGCGGCGACCCCGGTGTCGAACTTGGCCGCGATCTCGCTGAGCGTGTCACCACTGCGGACGGTGTAGGTGGCGCCGCCGGAGGCGTTCTTCGGCGTGTCCGCCGCCGCGGTGTAGCCCTTCGGGGCCGACGCGGGCTTCTGGACGGACTTCGGGGCGGGCTTCGACGCGGGCTTCTGGACGGGCTTCGGGGCGCTCGTGCGCGGGGCCTTCGCCTCGGGCCCGCCCTGCGGCTTCGAGCGGGCCTTGGGCGCCGCGGCGGGTGCGGCGGGCTTCGCCGGTGCCGCTCCCCTGCTCAGGCCGGCCTTCTGCGAGCAGACGGGCCAGGCGCCGGGCCCCTGGGCGGCCAGCACCTTCTCGGCGACCGCGATCTGCTGCTCCCTGGTCGCCCGGTTGGCCTGCGGCGCGTACGCGGTGCCGCCGTACGCCGCCCAGGTGTTCGGGGCGAACTGGAGGCCGCCGTAGTACCCGTTTCCGGTGCTGATGGACCAGTTGCCGCCGCTCTCGCACCGGGCGACGGCGTCCCAGGCGGAGGCGGGTGCGGCGGCGGCCGGGCCGGCCGTGACGAGGCCGGCCACCGGCAGGGCCGCGACGGCGGCGCCCGCCACCACGGCGACCCGGACGCGGTGGCGCCTGGTGGTGGCCTTGGTGGAGTCGGTGGCAGCGGCGTTCTCGTGACGGGAAGTCATGGAAGTCCTCTCGACAGGCCCCGGGCGGGCAGACGGAACCAGGCCCCTGGAAGGGCCCTGCTTTTGCGCTCACCTCACTCGACGGGCGGCACGGCACGTATCGGACGTGGCGGGCCGCCGCGGTCACCCCCGCTCGCCGCCGGCCGGGTGGGGCCGGCCGGGTCGACGGGCACTGCCCTTGCGCCGCGGGTCGTTCGGCGGGGCCGTGCGTCGGGGGTGAACCCGGGTGGTGCTCGTTGCACCGCCCAAGAAGCTACGGGCCTCCCCGGCTGACGTACAAGCAGTTCCTTTGCTCTGCAGGTCAGTTGACTGTTACCGGCGGTATCGATCAAGAAACCTCGCCGGAATTGACAGCTTTTGGCCGCATTTCCATGATCGAGAATGCCCTCAATGCGCCCCCGATCACACCAATGCCCCGGCGAAGCCGCCCACCCGCCGTACCGCCGGAGGCCCTCGCCTCACGCTCCGTCACCGATCCATCCGGAGTTCCCCGTTCCGCGCACCGCATCCGTGGCACCCGCCACATCCATCACTCAAACGGGCCAGCCCAGTCGCACCGCGTAGTGGAGCACCAGTCCGTAGCCCGCGCAGTACGTCAGCCGCCGCGCCGTCGGCGAGAGCCGCGCGCCCATCGACACCCCCGCCGCGGCGAGCAGGAGCTGCCAGCCGAGCGAGGCGACCAGCACCCCGGCGACGAACGCGCCCCCCTCCGCCGGACCGCCCGGCCCGCCCCCGCCCGTCACCAGCGCGGCGAAGTACAGCGCCGTCATCGGGTTGACCAGCGTCAGCGCGGCGAAGCGCAGGAACGTTCCGGCCGCACCGCGCCGGCCGACCGCCGCCCCGGTCTCCACCCCGGCCTCGGGCAGCGGCCGCCGCAGCCCCAGCAGTCCGCGCACCGCGACCGCGACGAGCACCAGCGCTGCGCCCGCCCGCGTCCACGGCTCCCACGCCGCGAGCGCCCCGGCGAGCCGTGCGCCGAGCGCCGTCGCCGCCGCCGCATAGAGCGCGTCCACCGACGCGACCGCGCACGCGGCGCTCGCCGCCGCCCGCCGTCCCCGGCGCCCCTCCTCCAGCAGGAGGACGCCGATCGCGCCGAGCGGCACCGCCACCCCGAGCCCCGCCGCGGCCCCGGCCAGGGCGGCGCCCGCCACCGGACCCGCCCCCGCACCGACCGCGGCGCTCGCGTCCGCAGCAGCCGTCACAACCCCTGGAAGTGTCATGCCGGCCACGGTGGCGCCGCGCCCCGGAGAATTCCGGCCCGGTTCCGGCACCCACCGCGATAATCGCGGTATGGACGACCTCGACAGGGAGATCCTCGGCGAACTGCGGGCGGATGCCCGGATCTCCTACCGCGACCTGGGCGCCCGGATCGGCCTCAGCGCCAACGCCACCGCCGACCGGGTGCGCCGACTGGTCCGCTCCGGCGTGATCCGCGGGTTCACCGCCCTGGTCGACCCGCAGGCGGACGCCGGCCGCCCCGGGCTGACCGTGTTCATCGACGTCCGGCTGCGCCCGGAGACGGACAGCGACACCTTCGAGTCGGTGGCCCTGCGGCTGCCCGGGGTCTTCGAGGCCGCCCACGTCACCGGCGAGTACGACTACCTGCTGCGCGCCCGCGCCAACGACGCCGCCGGCCTCGACCAGCTGCTGCGCCGGCTCAAGCACGAGGCGGGCGTGGCGCATTCCAGCACCCGCCTCGCGCTGCGGATCGCCTCCCGCTGAGCCCGGCCCGCCCTCGGCCGCCCCCGTCCCTTCCCCTGCCCCTGCCCCCCGTCGCCCCGTCCCCGTCCCTGCCCCCACCGCCCCCTACCGGGCCCCGGCCCCGTCCGGAGTCCGGGACCCGCGGCCGGTCAGCTCCCGTCGAGCCCCGCGTCCCGGGCGAGCAGCGCCGCCTGGACCCGGTTCTCGCAGCCCAGCTTCGCCAGGATCCGACTGACGTATGTCTTCACGGTCGCCTCGCTCATGTGGATCCGGGCGCCGGCGTCCGCGTTGGACAGGCCCTCGCCCAACAGGGCCAGCACCTCCAGCTCGCGTCCCGTCAGCACCTCCAGCCGGCGGCGCGCGGCGGCGCCCCGGGCGGCGGCCGGATTGCTGCGCGCCCCGGCCAGGCTGTCGACGATGTGCCGGGTGGCGGCCGGCGAGAGGAAGGCGTGGCCGGTGGCCGCGGCCCGGACGGCCTGGATCAGCTCGGCCGGCGCGGTGTCCTTCAGCAGGAAGCCGGCGCCGCCCTCGGTGACGGCGCGCAGCACGTTGTCCCGCTCGCCGAAGGTGGTGAGGATGAGCGCCCGCGCGCCGGGGACGGCCCGGGGCAGTTCGGCGAGCGCGGTCAGGCCGTCCATGACGGGCATCTGGATGTCCAGCAGCACCACGTCGGCGCGGTGGGCGCGGGCCAGGTCCAGGGCCTCCCGGCCGTCGGAGGCCTCGGCGACGACGTCGATGTCGTCGGCGGAGGACAGGATCATCCTGATCCCGGCCCGGATGAGCGGCTCGTCGTCGGCGACGAGGACTCGGATCACTGCTGGTCATCCCCTCGATAGGTGCTGCTGCGGAGTGCGCGGCATCGCGTCACATCCTCACACCTTCGTCTTCGTCAGGTACTGCTGCTTCTCCACCAGGACGCCGTCCTTGAAGCAGAAGCGGGCCACGTTGTCCTCGTCCCACTGCCCGCTGGTCTCGCCCGACATGAAGTAGCTGCAGACCGAACCCTCCGGCGGGGTCGGGCCGGTGCCGGCGTAGTCGCGGGTGAAGAAGTTTTCGCCCGGCGGGAGCTTGCGGCGCACCTCGTCCTCCGGCGCACCGACCTTGATCGAGTCGTAGAGCGGCTTCGGCACGGTGGCGTCGGAGGCGGAGCGCACCAGCGTCATCACGCCCCAGGCCACCAGTCCGGCGATCACCATCAGTACCGCCAGCCCGCCGATCGCACAGCCCAGGACGGGGCTGCGCCGGCGGCGCGCACCGGCGTCCGCGCCGCGGGCGGCGGGGAACGCCCCGGGCGCCGGGAAGCGGTCGGCGGCGCCCGGCGCGGTCGCCCCGCCCCCGGTCGTGCCGCCCCCCATCGCCCTGTCCCCGGTCGTGTCGTCCGCGAACGGGTCCGCCCCGATCGTCCCGCCGCCGAACGGGTCCGCCCCCGGGGAGCGGTCCGCCGGGTCGAAGCCGTCCGCCCCCGCGCCGCCGTCCGCGGGCGCGCCGTCCGCCGACCCTCCGTACGGCAGCACGGCGGCCAGCCGGAAGCCGCCGTCCGGAGTGGCCCCGGCGTGCAGCATGCCGCCCACCAGCCGGGCCCGCTCGCGCAGGCCGGTCAGGCCCTGGCCGCCGCTGACCACCACCCGGCCGTCGGGTGCGCCCGAGGGGCCGTCCGCCCCCGGACCGGCGCCCACCCGCGCGGGCACCGGCGCGTTGGCGACCTCCACCACCAGCGCGTCCGGCTCCCAGCGCAGCGCCACCGAGATGGGCGCGCCCGGGGCGTGCTTGTGGGCGTTGGTGAGCGCCTCCTGCACCGTCCGGAACGCGGCGTGGTCGACGGCGGCCGGCAGCGTGCGGCTCTCGCCGTCGCGGCTCAGCGCGACGTCGGTGCCGGCGGCGCGCGAGGACTCCACCAGGCGCTCGATGCCGTTCACCCCGCCCACGGCCGCGCCGCCGGCGCCCGCGCCGCCGCCGGCCGCCGGTTCGGTGGCCGTCGACTCGTCGTGCAGCACCCCCACCACCTCGCGCAGCTCGCGCATCGCGGCGACCGCGGCCAGCCGCAGCACCCCGACCGCCTCCCGCTGCCGGTCGGTGAGCGTGCGGTCCACCTCCAGCGCGCCGGAGTGCACGGAGATCAGGGCGAGCTGGTGGCCGAGGCTGTCGTGCATGTCCTGGGCGATCCGGTGGCGTTCGCGCAGCCGCGCCTGGTGGGCGACCATGGCGCGCTCGCGCAGCAGCTGCTGGTTGCGCTCGCGCAGCGCGTCGGTGAGGGCGCGCCGCTGCGCCCGGTAGCGGCCCCAGAGCGCGGGCAGCACGCCGAGCAGCAGGAAGGAACCCAGCGAGAGGCCGAGCAGCAGCTTGATCGGCACCACCCCGGCGTCCTTGACCAGGCCGATCGCGGTCAGCAGGGTGAGGGCCACCGAGAACGAGCCGACCAGCACGCCGACCCTGGTCAGCCGGGCGCCGGCCGACCAGCCGGCGGCGATCAGCAGCGGCATCGGGCCGCCGGCCCAGCCGCAGGCGGCGGCGGTGAGCACCAGCACGGTGGCGGGCAGGCCGCGGCGCAGCAGGAAGAGCACCACGGTGGCGAGCGCGGTCAGGACGACCGGGCCGCTCTTGGCGGCCAGTTCGATGAGCAGCGCGAGGGTGCCGAGCAGCAGGGCGCCGCCGGCCTCCTGCAGCACGAGTCGGGCCCGCCACGGTCCGGGCAGGGCTGTCCGGACGGCCTTGCGGAGTGCCTTCTTCACCGGACGGGGGTGCTCGGCCGTCGTCCCGGCCTGCGCTGTCGCTTCCACTCCGCGAGGCTAGCGGGCGGTCGGGGCGGGCCGCCGTCACCCTTCGTCGCGGCCGGCCCCGACGAAAGTCGCAGGCCGCTCCGGTGCCCGGGGGCGGGTCAGCCGGTCGGCTCGTAGGCGACGAGGAGCAGGGCCACGTCGTCGACCCGCTGGGTGGAGACCTCGTGCAGCAGTTGTTCGGCGAGCCGGTCGAGGTCGCCCGCGCCGTCGCCGGTGGCCCGGGCGAGGGCGACCCGCAGCCGGTCAACGGCCCGGTCGATCTCGACGGCGGGGTCCTCGACCAGGCCGTCCGTGTAGAGGGCGAGCACCGAGCCGGGGTCGAGCCGCAGGTCGGTGACGGGGTACTCGGCGTGGCGATCGACGCCGAGCAGCGGGCCGCCGGCCACGTACAGGGCCTCGGTGGTGCCGTCGGCGTGGCGCAGCAGCGGGGGGAGGTGGCCGGCCCGGGCGATGGCGGCGCTGCCGTCGCCGGGGGTGAGCCGGATGAGGCAGCAGCTGGCGAGCAGTCCGGGGTCGAGGTCGAGGAGCAGTTGGTTGGTGCGGGCGAGGACCTCGGCGGGCGGGTGGCCGCCGGTGGCGAAGGCGCGGACGGCGCTGCGCAGCTGGCCCATGGTGGCGGCGGCGCCGACGCTGTGGCCCTCGACGTCGCCGATGACCAGGTTGAGGTCACGGCCGGTGACGACGGCGTCGTACCAGTCGCCGCCGATCTCCATGCCCTGGGTGCCGGGGAGGTACCGGGCGGCGACCCGGATGCCGTCGATGCGGGGCAGCCGGTGCGGGAGCAGGGCCTGCTGGAGGCCGCGGGCGAGGGCGAACTCGGCGTCGTAGAGGCGGGCGCGTTCCAGGGCCTGGGCGATGAAGCCGCCGAGGGCGGTGAGCAGGCCGCGTTCCTCCAGGGTGAAGGGTCGGGGCTGGTCGAAGCCGAGGATGCAGCTGCCGACGGGGTGGCCGGAGGCGATCAGCGGGAGGAAGGCCCAGGCGCCCATCTCGTCGATCGGGATGCCGGGGTAGGCGGTGGCGAGGTCGTGGACGGATTCGAAGAAGATCGGGGTGCCGGTGCTGAGGGCTTCGACGCCGGGCAGCCGGGTCGCCAGCGGGAGGCCTTCGAAGCGGTCGAGGAAGCCGTCGGGGTAGCCGGTCTGGGAGACCAGGTGGAGGCGTTTGTCGCGGATGGTGTAGATGGCCAGTTCCTGGCCGCCGAAGGCGGGGACGATCTGGTCGGCGACGGCCCGGCAGACCTCGCTGACGCTGACGGCCTCGGTGAGGGCGCTGGCGAGTTGCAGCAGGTGGTAGATGCCGCCGACGCCGGTGCGGCCGGCGGGGACGGGTTCGCTGGGGGTGTCGGTGCGGCCGGGGGGCGGTTCGGCGGCGACGACGCGGCCGGTGACGCCGTGCGCGTCGGGGTAGAGCGAGAAGGCGAGCCAGCCGTCGGGCGGGCGGCGGGCGAGGAACGCGGTGGGCTGCTGGGAGAGCATGGCGGCCCGGTAGCGGTTCTCGTAGATCGGGTCGGACAGCCAGGGCAGGACGTCCCAGGGGTGGTGGCCGACCAGGTCCTCGCGGCGGGCCTGGAGGAGCCGTTCGACGCTGCGGTTGGCGTAGGTGATGCGGCCGTCGGGGTCGAGCGAGAAGACGCCGTCGCGCAGCCGTTCGACGGCCGCGGCGGCGGCGGTGCCGGTCCGGGTGTCGAGGACGGCGCCGACGAGGTGGGTGCGGCCGTCCGGTCCGCCGCCCTCGGGGACCCTCCCCCAGAGTTCGACGGGGTAGGGGTGGCCGTCCCGGTCGAGGACCCTCAGGCGGGCGGCGAGCACCCGGCCGTGGTCGAGGGCCTCGCGGGCGGCGGCGCGGAAGCCGGGCAGGTCGCCGGCGGCGACCCGGCCGGACAGGGAGGCGGCGCGGCCGTCGAAGTCGGCGGGGTCGAGGCCGAAGATCTCGCAGAACTGGTCGTCGGCGGAGAGGGCGCCGGTGGCGAGGTTCCAGTCGAAGAGGCCGACCTTGGTGGTGGGTTCGCTCGCGGGGGCCAGTTCGACGACGGGTTCGTCGCCGGCCGCCTCGACGTGGTGGCCGTCGGCCTCCAGTTCGGCGAGTCCGGCGGCGAGCCGTTCGGCGACGGTGCCGAGGCTCCGGCGGGCGCCGTCCGGCACACCGTCGTGGGAGGCGGGCCAGAGCGCGTTGAGGACCCCGTAGGTCTCGTCGCCCGCGATGACGGGCACGCAGGCGGAGACGAAGTCGTACGGCATGCCGACGGCGAGCTGCGGGAAGCGCCGCATGGTCTCCTCGGTGTCCGCGAGGGTGACGATCCGGCCGGTGCGGTAGGCGACGGCGACGGGCAGCGGTCCGGCCGCGGGCACCCGACGGAAGCCGCTGATGATCGACAGCGGGACGCCCGCGGTGGTGGTGAGCACCAGCGAGCGGCGGTCGCGGGCGCGCAGGTAGACCACGCAGCCGTAGGCGTCGGTGCTGCTCAGGACGCGGCGCACGGCGGTCGCGAGCAGGGCGTCCCGGTCGTACGCCGCCCGGGCGGCATCGGGCGTCCGGGAGCGGGGCGGTTCGGACCGCGCCGCCCGGGACCCGCCGGTCACGTGCGGGCCGTGCTGGCCCGCCGGCACACCCTGGCGCATCCTCTCTTGCTACGCCGGGGTCAAGGGACTGTCAAGGCGAGCCGGTCCGGCTTGCGGCTCCGACCGGCTGCGCCAGGATGACGGCATGTCCACCAGCGTGGTCAACCTCAAGGGGCACCGCGACGATCCCGGCTACGCCGATGTGGTGTACGTCGGCCGGGCGGTGCACCGCGGCGGCTGGCACCTGGACGCCTCGCCGCTGCACTGCCCGTTCCGCCCGGGCCCGGACCTCACCCGCACCGCGATGCTCGCCGAGTACCGCGCGTACCTGCTGGCCCGGCCCGAGCTGCTGGCGCTGGTGCCGGGGCTGCGCGGACGCCGGCTGGGCTGCTGGTGCGCGCCGCTGCCCTGCCATGCGGACGTGCTCGCCGAGCTGGCCGACGGCGGTCTGCCGGGCTGAGCGGGGCCGGGTGCGGCCCGTCCGGCCGAATGCGGTCCGCCCGGCCGCGTGCAGTCCGACGGCGGGCTGCCTTTCCGGGCAGGTCCGGTCGCGGGCGGCCTGGCGGGCCGGGTGCTCGGATATCCTCCGTGGACAGTGCAGTGCGCCGCGGGGCCGCTGCCCCGGGGGAAGCGAGCGGGGACATGGGGTCGGCGGGGGCAGGGGGTGCCGGCGGTCCGGGTGCCGGGGGCACGGGTGGCAGGGGCACGGGGGCCGGGGGCACGAACGAGGCGTCCTGGTCGTGGGACGGCGAGGGCGACGGCGCCGGCGGTGCGCCGTCCGAGGTGGTGAGCGGCGGCGCGGACCGGCCCGGCCCCGGCCGGCGGCGGCTGCTGCTCGGCGGTGGTGCGGTGCTGGCGGGTGCGGCGCTCTGGGCGTTCACCCGCGCGGGCTCCGACACCGCGGGTCCCCGGCCCCCGCTGCCGCCGCCCACCCGGCTCGCCGGGCCCGAGCCGCTGTGGACGTACCGGGGCCGGACCGTCGCGGACCCCGAGCGGATGATCGGCCGGCCCGAGCTGCCGGTGCACGTCTCCGCCGACGACCTCGTGGTGCTCGACCCGGGCCGCGGCACCCGGGCCCGGACCCTGCCTGCGCCCTCCCCCGATGCGCGGCCGGGCGCCGGCCGCCTGCTGTTCGGCGCCGACCGGGTGTTCACCTCCTCCAACGGCCACGTGGACGTCCGCCACCTGACCGGGACGGCCGCCGACTGGAGCGCGCCGCTGCCCGAGGGGTTGGAGGGGGAGCCGGGCGGCTCCGACCGGCCGGGGCACGGCGACATCGCCCTGTGGGGCTGCGACGAGAAGCGGGTGTACGGCTGCTCCCGGCGCTACCGGGCGACCGGGAGCAGCGCCCTGCTCTTCGCGATCGGGCTCGACACCCGGTCGCTGGACTGGAGCCGTCCGCTGGACCCGCTGTGGCAGCCGCTCCTCCCGGTCGGCCGCACCGGGGGCAGCACCGTCGTGCGGGCGATGAAGGACGGCAGGTACAGCGTGCTGCTGCTGGACCAGGAGGGCGGCGTCGGCTGGGAGGTGCCCGCCGGGGAGAACCTCAACTGGTACGCGGTCGACCGGGAGAACGTCTACCTGCCGGTCGGCCTGACCGGTCTGCGGGCGCTGGGCCGGGCGCGCGGGGAGGCCCGCTGGTCGGTGGCCCCGGGCCCGGGCGAGGACTGGCGCTGCCTGCCGCCGCTGGCCGCCGGGGACCGCGTCTACCTGCCCCGGGACAACGGCCTGCTGACCGCGCACGCCGTGGACACCGGTGCCGAGCTGTGGTCGGCGCGGCTGCCGTTCCGCCTGGACGCGCGCACCCTGCCGCTGCTGTCCGGCAGCACCCTGTTCGTGCCCGGCCCGGCCGCCGCCGGGGTCACGGCGCTCGACGCCGACACCGGCCGCGAGCGGTGGACCTTCCGCGACTCGGCCACCGGTGTCGGGGTCTGGTCGCTGACCGCCGACGCCGCCCGGTTGTACGCCGGCCACGACGACGTGCTGCACGCCCTGTCCCTGTCCTGACCCGCGCCCCCGCGCCCTGCCCGCCGGAGCCGCCGATGCGTGCCCACCCGATCAGTCCCGAGCGCCTCACCGGCCGGCTCGCGGACGCCGTCGGCGCCCTCGCGGCGCCCTGGGTGCGGGTCGCCGTGGACGGCGCCCCGGCGGCCGGGCCGGGCGGGCTGGCGGACGCGCTCGCCGAGGAGCTGCGGTTGCGCGGACGCCCGGTGGCGCGGGTGGCGGCGGCCGGCTTCCTGCGGCCGGCCTCGGTGCGGCTGGAGTACGGCAAGCGGGACGCCGACGCCTTCCACGACCTCTGGCTGGACGACCGGGCGCTGCTGCGCGAGGTGCTGGAGCCGCTGGACCCGGGCGGCAGCGGGCGGATCCTGCCCTCGCTGCGGGATCCGGTGACGGACCGGGCGACCCGCGAGCCGTACCGGGAGCTGCCGCCCGGGGGCGTCCTGCTGCTGGACGGCGCCCTGCTGCTGGGGCGCTGGCTGCCGTTCGAGTTCGCCGTGCACCTGGCGCTGACCCCGGC
Organism: Kitasatospora sp. NPDC054939; assembly: GCF_053610105.1. Taxonomy (NCBI): domain Bacteria; kingdom Bacillati; phylum Actinomycetota; class Actinomycetes; order Kitasatosporales; family Streptomycetaceae; genus Kitasatospora; species Kitasatospora sp. NPDC054939. Next base: position 11,352 of record NZ_JBSGXP010000166.1, read on the forward strand.
CGCGCTGGCCCGCCGCACGCCGGCCGACGAGCGGTGGACGCTGCCGGCGTACGCCCGCTACGAGGCGCAGACCGGGCCGGTGGAGCTGGCCGACGTCACCGTCCGGGTCGACGACCCCCGGCACCCGGCGCTGGTCGAGCGTCCCTGACCGGGCGGACCTCGGGGGCCGGTCCGCGCTGGCAGTACGGGCACCAGAAGGCGATCCGTTCCTGCGGCGGACGGCCCTGGTCCGCCGTCCGGACGAGCGTGCCGCAGCGCGGGCAGGGCCGGCCCGCCCGGCCGTAGACCCAGTGCCGGTGGCCGGGCCGGGTGTCGCCGGTGGTGATGTGGCCGGGGCGCAGCTTGTTGGCGTCGAGGAGCTGGCGGGCGCGTTCGACCAGCCGGTCGGGCCGGGCGAGCTCGCCGACCGGGGTCCACGGGGTGGCGCCGGCGAGGAAGCAGAGCTCGTTGGCGTACACGTTGCCGATGCCGGCCAGGTTGCGCTGGTCGAGGAGGGCCTCGCCGAGCGGGCGGCCGGGGTGGGCGAGCAGGCGGCGCACGGCCTCGGACTGGTCCCAGTCGGGGCCGAGCAGGTCGGGGCCGAGGTGGCCGACGGCGCGCGGCTCGTCGGCGGTGCGCAGCAGTTCGACGACGGGCAGCCGGTAGCCCACGGCGGTGTCCTGCTCGGTGCCGAGGACGGCGCGGATCTGCCAGCCGGGGCCGCCGGCCCAGCGCTCGCCGGGCCGGTAGACCTCCCAGCGGCCGTCCATCCGCAGGTGGGTGTGGAGGGTGAGGCCGCCTTCGAGGCGGGCGAGCAGGTGCTTGCCGCGCGGGGTCACCTCCAGGACGCGCCTTCCGGTGAGGTCGGCGGTGGAGTGGGCGGGCACCCGCAGGTCGGCGGTGGTCAGCACCTGGCCGGCGAGGGCGCGGTGCAGTCGGTCGGCCGCCCGGTAGACGGAGTCGCCTTCTGGCATGCCCCTATCCTGCCCCGCCGGGCGCCGGCCACGCAGCAGCGGCTTTCGCGGTACGGGCCGACGCGGGTCGGGTCAGGCCCGGTACGGGGCCGGCGCGGCGCGGGTCCGTACCGGGCGGGTCGGGCCCGGGTCAGGCGGACGGCTCGTCCGGCCCGCCGCGGACCACGACGACCGGGCAGGGGGCGCGTTCGGTGAGGTGCCGGCTGACCGAGCCGAGCAGGGTGCCGGTGAAGCCGCCGCGGCCCCGGTTGCCGACGACCACCAGCGCGGCGCCGCCGACCGCCTCCAGCAGGACCTGGGCGGCGTTGCCGGGGAGCACCGCCTCGGTGACCCGGATCTCGGGCTCGTGGCCGAGCACCTTGGTGACGGTCTCGGCGAGGATGCGTCCGGCGAGCTCCTGCGGGTCGAAGCCCGCGGCGGGCGGCACGCTCAGTCCGGACCAGCCGAAGAAGGCGGGGTACTCCCAGGCGGCGATCGCGTTCAGCGTGCCGCCGACCGCCTGGGCGTAGTCGGCCGCCCAGCGCAGCGCCCGCTCGGAGGAGGGCGATCCGTCGACGCCGACGACGATCCGCTGGCTGGTGGCGGCCATGACGCTGCTCCTCACCGAGGACGGGTGCTGCCCCTGACACCCCCAACATAGATCGAATCGGACGGACGGCCGTCGAAGGCCACGCCGGGGCGGTTCGGGCGTGCGGTGCGCTCCCGGGCGGGCCGGGTGCCGGCGCGCGGCACCCGGCCCCGGGCCCGGACATGGTTCTGACGGGTGCGCGGGCCCCATCACCCACGCACCCGTCAGGGTCTGCGGCCCTTCGGGGACGTCAGCCCCGGTAGGCGGCCCAGGAGTCGGACATCCGGGTGACCTGACCCGGGGTGAACTGGGTCATGCAGGCGTCGTACGTGTAGTCCATGAAGTTGTGGATCGGGTCGACGCCGGAGGTGGTGCAGGTGTCGCGGCCCGCGGGGCACTGGTACGCGGCGCTCTTCTCGGCCGGGGTGTCCGACACGTAGTCGCCGCTGCCGCGGCAGCCGCCCTGGAAGGTGTGGTACAGGCCGAGCCAGTGGCCGACCTCGTGGGTGGCGGTGTCGCCCTCGTTGTAGTTGGCGGAGGTGCCGCCCGGGAGCGAGCCGTCGAGCAGGACCACGCCGTCGTCGGTCGGGTTCGACTTGTAGGAGCTCGGGAAGGTCGCCCAGCCGAGGAGGGACTGGCCCAGCTTGGCGGTGTAGATGTTGAGGGCGTTGGACCCGCCCTTGCGCAGCTTGGTCTTCATCGCCTTCTCGGCCGAGGAGCCGGGCGTGATGCCGTTGTACCAGGTGGAGTTGTCGGTGTAGTCGGTGGCGACCAGCTGGAACTGGAAGGGGCTGGCGGTGTTGCCCGCGCCCTGGCCGCCGTAGGCGGAGTTCAGGACGGCCAGCTGCTTGCCGATGTCGGTCGCGGTGAGCTTGCCGGTGGAGCCGGCGTGCACCACGTGGAAGTACACCGGGATGGTGGTGGCGGCGAGTTCGCCGGCCGCCGACAGGCCGTTGGCCTGCGGGCTCTTCTTGAGCTGGGCGACCCGCGCCTTCAGGTCGGCGTCCATGGCCTTGGCCTGGGCGTCGGAGACGGCGTTGGGCTCGTGCGACTCGCTGCCGGCCGGGCGGCGGGCGCCCGCGTCCTGGGTCTCCTCGCCGACGCACTCCTGCGCGGAGGCCGTGGCGGCCTGGGCCGAGGCGGACGGGGTGAGCGCCGAGGGGGCGGCGAACTGGGTCAGCCCGAGGGTGGCGACGAGCGCGGCGGCGCTCAGGAATCTGCGGGGGACACGGCCGAGAACATGGGCAGGACGGCGCATGGGTGCTCCTGAGGGGCGGAGTTGTGGGGGTCGGCGGCTGTGAGGAAGCCGCCGAGCCGAGGCTACGCAGGGCTGCGTGTACGCGTCAGATGTGTTCCGGCCTGAAAATCCTGACGGCAAATCGGACATAATCCGGAAGGCCGACCGCCGGACCCCGGTGGGAGTAGCAGCATTTACCGTCCCGAAACCTCGGCGAGATGCCCCCGAGTTGTCCGAAAGTTGACGCTCCGCCCGCGCCGCCGCGGAACCGGCCGACCGTGGCCGCGGCGGTCGGAACGACGCGGACGGCCGGGGGCCCGGACGCCCCGTACCGCCCTCGCCGAGACTACGACGCGACGAAGACGATCTCCCGCAGGGCACGCGCGGCGCCCCGGTCGAGTACCACCGCCGACGCACAACCCGACGGGGGCTCACCGGTCCCGGCCAGTCGGCGGCGCAGCCGGGCCGCCGCCTCGCGGTGCCGGGCGAAGGCGTACGCGGACACCGCCTGGCCGCGGGCGTGCTGGCCCTCGCGGGCCTCGGCGGCGCTGGCGTCCAGCAGCAGCAGGTGGACCGCCCGCCCCTGCCGGACGGCCGCGCCGACCAGCCAGCGCCGCACCCAGGGCAGCGAACCGCAGTCGTGGACGGCCAGCGGGCCGCCGGCGAGTATCGCCCGGCGCAGCCTCCGGTAGTGCTCGAGGCGCACCAGCGGCCGGTAGACGAAGTACGGGATCCGGCCCGGCAGGCGCGCCGCGTACTCCTCGCGCACCTGCTGCGAGTCGACCAGCCGGGCGCGGATGCAGCGCCGCATCAGGGTGCTCTTGCCGCTGCCGGGCAGGCCGGAGACCACCAGCAGGTCCGCCGCCGGGTAGTGCAGCGCGCCGGGCTGCGCCGGGGCCACCCCCTGGCGCAGGTCGTGCAGTCCGCTCGGGCGCAGCACCGCCCCGGCCGCGACCGGCTCGGGGCGGGGGTCGGGGTCCAGGCCGGGTCCGGAGTCGGCGTCGGGGTCGGGCTCCCGGGTCGGTCCGGCCGTCGGCTCCGCGCCCGCCGCCGACGGCTCCCCGGCGCTCGCTGCCGCCTCGGCGGCCCGCGACGTCGAGACCTCGACGCCCTTCGTCTCGGACACCGGCACTCCCCCTGCTCCTCCGTCTGAAGGAGCGGTCGCCCCCGACAGACAGCAAAGACTAGTGGTCAGTGCGGGTGACGCCGAGTGCTTCGGTCCGCGACCCGCCCCGCCGACCGCTCGCCACCCCCGAGGACGGCCCGCCGCGGTGCGCGGTTCCCGGCCGCGGATCCGGTCCGTCAGTCGCCGGGGACGCCGGGCAGCCCGGTGGCGATCCCGTCCAGGGCGTGCGCGCAGACGCAGTCGCGGGCGGTCGGCAGCCGCTCCAGCGCCTTGAACAGCACCGTGCGCAGCCGTTCGACGTGCCGGGCGAAGACGGCGGCGACCTCGGTGTGGGTGACGCCGTCGCCGGCGTCGACGCCCGCGTCGAGATCGGTGACCAAATTGAGCGAGGTGTAGCAGAGGCCCAGTTCGCGGGCCAGGACCGCCTCCGGATGGCCCGTCATGCCGACGGTCGACCAGCCGTTGGCGGCGAACCAGCGGGATTCGGCGCGGGTGGAGAAGCGCGGGCCCTCGATCACGACCAGGGTTCCGCCGTCGACCGGCTCCCAGGCGGCGTCCCGGGCGGCGCCGAGCACCGCGCGCCGCCCGTCGGGGCAGTACGGGTCGGCCATCGGGACGTGCACCAGCCCGGGCAGCGAGCCGTCCGGCAGCGGCAGCCCGTCGTAGTAGGTCTGCACCCGGCCGCCGGTGCGGTCCACGAACTGGTCGGGCACCAGCAGCGTGCCCGGCCCGTAGGCGGGGCGCAGCCCGCCGACCGCGCACGGGCCGAGCACCTGGCGCACGCCGAGCGCGTGCAGCGCCCAGAGGTTGGCGCGGTAGTCGATGCGGTGCGGCGGCAGCCGGTGGTCCCGGCCGTGGCGCGGCAGGAACGCCACCCGGCGCCCGGCCGCCCGGCCCACCAGCAGCGTGTCGCTCGGCGGGCCGTACGGGGTGTCGACGGCGACCTCGGTCGCGTCGTCGAGCAGTTCGTAGAGGCCGGTGCCGCCGAGGACGCCCAGTTCCGCCCGTACCGTGCCTGTCGCCATCCGCGCCGCCTCCCGTTCCGGACGGGCGGCGCCGTGCCGCCCCCGCCCCACCCTCGGGGACGGCGGCGGCCGGCGCAAGCAGGTCTCAGGCCAGCTGCGGGGCGACCCGGGAGGCGATCAGCTCCAGGTGGTCGAGGTCGTGCAGGTCGAGGATCTGCAGGTAGACGCGCTGGGAGCCGATGGCGGCGTAGCGGCCGATCGCCTCGACGACCTCGTCCGGGGTGCCGGCCAGGCCGTTGGCCCGCAGTTCGTCGACGTCCCGGCCGATCGCGGCGGCCCGGCGGGCCACCTCGGCGGCGTCGCGGCCGACGCAGGCGACCAGCGCGTTGGAGTACACCAGCGCGTCGGCCCGGCGGCCGGCGCCCTCGACGGCGGCGCGGACCCGGCCGAACTGGGCGGCGGACTCCTCGACCCCGACGAAGGGCAGGTTGAACTCGTCGGCGAACCGCGCGGCCAGCGCCGGGGTGCGGCTCGGCCCCCGGCCGCCGACCAGGACGGGGATCCGCTCCTGGGCGGGCTTGGGCAGCGCGGGCGAGTCGACCAGCCGGTAGTACTCGCCCGCGAAGTCGAAGGTGTCGCCGACCTTGGTGTTCCACAGGCCGGTGACGATCGCGAGCTGCTCCTCCAGCCGCCCGAAGCGCTCCTTCGGGAAGGGGATGCCGTACGCGGCGTGCTCCTTCTCGTACCAGCCGGCGCCGAGGCCGAACTCGACCCGGCCGCCGCTCATCGCGTCGACCTGGGCGACCTGGATCGCGAGGACGCCGGGCAGCCGGAAGGTCGCGGCGGTCATCATCGTGCCGAGGCGGATGGTGCGGGTGTCCCGGGCGAGGCCGGCCAGGGTGATCCAGGCGTCGGTGGGGCCGGGCAGGCCGGTCGCCGAGCCCATGCTCAGGTAGTGGTCGGAGCGGAAGAACGCACTGAAGGCCCCGAGCTCCTCGGCGGCCCGGGCGACCCGCAGCAGCGTCTCGTAGTCGGCGCCCTGCTGGGGTTCGGTGAAGATGCGAAGATCCATGACCCCATTCTGGCCGCCGCGGGCGCCCGCGTCCGGAGGATCCGGCGGAGCCCGGGGTGGCCAAGGTCTCAGCGGACCGGGTCCGCGACCCGGTCGGCCGGGCAGGTCGTTCGCCTACCGTGGACGGATGTTCGCGTTCCCCGATGAACCCGCCGACGGGTTCCCGACCGCCGCCGGCGCCCCGGACGACTGTCCGCTGCCCCGGATCGTGGCCGCCTTCACGCCGCGTCTGGCCGAGTTCGCCTTCGAGCCGGGCTTCGTCGCCGCGGTCGACCAGCACGTCGCCGAGGTCCGCGAGCTGCTGTACGCGCAGGGTCCGGAGCTGCTGCCCAGGCCGCTGGAGCGGGCCGAGCTGGCCGACTACGCGGAGGGCTTCCTGAACGCCCTCACCGAGATCGGCTGGCGGGAGCCGGTGGGCTACGACTTCGCGGTGAACCGGCTGACCGCGATCTGCTGGCTGGTGCGCGAACAGGACCTGCTGACGGCCTGAGCGGGCCCGGCCCCGCCCGGCCCGCCCCGCGCCCTGCGTGCACGCGGGCGCACGCCCCGTACCGCGCGCCCGTCCGCACACCTCCGATCCCCCCAGGTGAACCCACTGCCCCCTCGGCGGCGGGGACGGCCGCGTACAGTGGCGGTCCACGAGAGCGGCGGCCCGGCGGTCGGCGCTCCCCCGAGACGACGGCGGCGGGACGGTTCACGGTGACGGACGGCAGGTACGGCACGACGGGACACCGGGCGCTGGTCTGGCGGGCCCTGCCGGAGCAGCCGTCGGCGGCGGTGCTCGTCCTCCACGGCGGCCAGGAGCACGGACTGCGGCCCCCCAAGCCCGGCCCGCTCAACCTCCCCGACCTGCGGATGCGCGGCTTCGTCCGGGCGCTGCGCCGGGAGACCGCCGGCGCCGGGGTGGCGGTCGGCGTGGTCCGCTACCGCCACCGCGGCTGGAACGAGGAGCGGGCCGACGCCGCCCGGGACGCCCGCGCCGCACTCAACGACCTCGCCGAGGAGCTGGGACGGATCCCGACCGTCCTGGTCGGCCACTCGATGGGCGGCCGGGCCGCGCTGCAGGCCGCCGGGCACCCGAACGTAGCCGGGGTCGTCGCACTGGCGCCCTGGTGCCCGCAGGGCGACCCGTGCGAGCACCTCGACGGCCGGTCCGTGGTGATGCTGCACGGCGACCGCGACACCGTCACCCACCCCTCCGACACCCGGCTGTTCGCCGCCCGCAGCCGCGCCGCCGGGGCCCGGGTCTGCGGCTACACCGTGACCGGCAGCGGGCACGCCCTGCTCCAGCGGGTCGGCGACTGGCACCGCGCCACCGCGGCGCTCGCCTCCGCCGTCCTCGGCCTGCGCGACTTCCCCGCCGAGGCGGCCGCGGCGCTCGGCCTGCCCCCGGCCAGCACCGACGCGCTCGACCTCCCGCTCCCGGCGCACCCGCGCACGCCTCCGGCCCCGCGCCGCCCGGCCGCGCTGCCCACGGACGCCTGACCGCCCGCGCCCGCCGGCCAGGCTCCGGCCTCCCGGCGGGCGCGGTGCGCCCGCCCTCGCACCGCTGTCGGCGCCGTGGCGGGATCTTGACGGAGCGGGCGATCCCGCCGCTCGTGGGGCGCCCTGCCGCAGCGGCAGGATTCAGTCGTCGGCCCCGACCGAGCGCCGTTCTCAGCGTCCCCGCCGCCGACCCTGCCGTGGCCGCCTCGCATGCTCGGCGGCGACGTGGAAAGGGTGCGCGCGGGGGAGCGCCTCCACAACCCCCCCCGCCCGGGCCCGCGTCCGGGCGACGACCAGACCCCCCCCCCCACCGGCCG
>NZ_JBSGXP010000167.1:0-19045 GCF_053610105.1 Kitasatospora sp. NPDC054939
GGCCCGGGCCGACGGGGTCGGCTCGGGCCGGCGGTCAGCCGGTGATCGGGCGCAGCCCGTCGGTGATCAGCGACGCCATGCCGGAGCCCAGGTCGGAGCCCAGGTCGGAGCCCAGGGCGGCGAGCTTCCCGCCGTCGTCTCCGGAGGTTCCGTTGTAGGAGCCGACCGTGGCGTCGTGGCCGGCGTTGATGATGTCGTAGCCGGCGATCTGGTTGCCGCTGCCGACCACCACCACACCGTGGTTGCCACCGGAGACGACGTCCGCGCTCGCGGCGGTCGGCACGGTGGCGATGCCAGCGGCGGCGAGCAGGGTCAGCGTCCAGGCGGTGCGACGGATCATGGGTTTCTCCACTTCTGTCGGTACACATCCCTGATGGGCCACGGCGACAGTAGGCACGCCCCCGGAGCGGCGCGCGGGTTTCCGCCGGTCGGGGGCGTGTCGGGCGACCGGCCGCGGAGCCGCTCGGAAATACCGCCGGAAATCCCGTTTGCGGACACGTCCCGCCGAATTCCGGGCAGCCCCCGGGGGAATTCCAGGAATTCCGTTCGGCGCCGCTCGGAATCCCCCGTCGGCGACCGTTCCGGCGGACCGGTTTCGGGAGGTCGGAGCCGTGCAGATCATCATTCCGGCAGTCTGTCAACCGCGCCTCGAGGGCGGCGAAGATAGGGAATTGCGGCCGAAGTCAACCGCCTTTCCGAAGTGGTTCTCCCGGCGATTCCTGTGATATCCAAGGGGGCGCCAGGAATTCGGCACCCGCCCGCCCGAAGGGATTCCGTCATGACCGACCGACCGGCCGACACCGGATGGCACGTCGACGACCGCTGCACCAACTGCGATGCCGCCCGGCAGCTCGCGCCGGGCCTGGTGGCCGAGGTCGGGGGCCGCTCCGCGGTCGTCCGCCAGCCGCGCACCGAAGCGGAGGAGCGCAGCCTGTACGCCGCGGCCTTCGCCTGCCCCAGCCGCTCGATCCGCCGCGGCGCCCGCGCCCCGCAGCCGGCGCACGACCCCTTCCCGCTGCGCCTCACCGCGGACGTGCTGCTGTGCGGGCACAACTCGCCGCACACCGCGGGCGCCAACTCCTACCTGCTGCGCAGGCCGGGCGGGGACCTGATGATGGTCGACACCCCGCGCTGGAGCGCCGAGCTGGCCGCGACGTACCTGGCGCTCGGGCCGGTCACCGACGTGCTGCTGACCCACCGGGACCACGCCGCGCACGGCCGCGCGTACGCCGACCGCTTCGGCGCCCGCCTCTGGATCCACGAGGGGGACCTCGCCGCGGCCCCCGACGCCGACCGCGTCCTGCGGGGCACCGGGCCGACCGTGATCGCCGAGGGTGTCACCGCGTACCCGCTGCCCGGGCACACCGAGGGCAGCGTGCTGTACCTGGCCGACGACGCCCACTGCTTCAGCGGGGACAGCTTCTACTGGTCCAGGGCCGCCGACGACCTCGCGATCGCCGAGTCGGTCACCTGGTACTCCGTCGCCGAGCTGGCCGCCGCACTGGCCCGGACGGCGCCGCTGCTGCGCTTCGGCCTCCTGCTGCCCGGCCACGGCGACCGCAAGCGGCTGCCCGCCGCGGAGTTCGCCCGCCGGATGCACGCGCTGGCCGTCCGCACGGCGGAGTTGCGGCCCCGACCGATCGACTTCACCGCGGTGCGCTGGTGAGCGGTGCTCCGGCGAGCGGTGCTCCGGTGAGCGGCCCGCCGCCGGCCCGCCGCGCCGGTCAGAGCGCCACGCCCACCCCGGCGAGCGCGGCGGTCAGCGCGGTGGGCCAGGCGGCCGGGTCGGCGGAGCGGGACGGCGCCGGGGCCGGGCGTTCGAGGGCGGCGAGCGCGCAGCGGACGAGCCCCGCGGGCCGGGCGGAGGCAACGTCGGCGTGGCCGAGCTCCAGTTCGTGCTGGAGGTTGTCGCGGCCGTGGCCCTGGACGGTGTCGAGCAGCAGCAGCCGGCGGCCGACCGCGCGGGCCTCGCTGCAGGTGTCGCCGGAGGTCGTGACGACCAGGTCGGCGGCGGCCATCAGGTCGGGCACCCGGTCGGAGTAGCCGAAGGGGTGCAGCCGGGGGCGGTGGCGGGCGGCGCCGCGCAGCCGCTGCTCCAGCCGCCGGTTGCGGCCCGCCACAGCGAGGACGTGCACCCCGGCGTCGGCCAGCGCGGCGGCGCTGCGGGCGACCGGGCCGAGCCCCCAGGCCCCGGACATCAGCAGCACGCAGCGGGCGCCGGCGGGGACGCCGAGGGCGGCGCGGGCCCCGGTGCGGTCCGGCGGGCGGTGGAAACCGGCGCGCAGCGGGACGGGCAGCACGGCGATCGGCGCGTCGGGCCGGTAGCGGCGCACCGCGCAGGCGGCCACCTCCGAGGTGACCAGGAAGAGGTCGGTGCCGTCCTGCACCCAGAGCCGGTGCGGGGTGGCGTCGGTGCAGAGCACCAGGTGCCGGAAGGAACCGTCGTGCAGCCGGTTGACCGCGGAGGTGGCGGTGGCGAAGACCGACACCACCAGCTCGGGCCGCTGCCGGGCGACCACCTCCCGCAGCGGCGGGACCAGCCGGGCCCGGGCGGCGGAGTCGGCGAGCAGCGCGATCCCGGCGCCGGGGCGCAGCGCCGAGAAGTGGAAGGCGTCGTACACCCCGGGCAGGTCGAGCATCCGCCGGAACACCGCCTCGCCGGCCGCCCCGGCCCGGTCGCCGAGCAGCGCCATGGCGTCCACGGTTTCGCTGGTCCAGCCCGCGGCGTGCAGGGTGTCGGCGCACGCCTGGGCCATGACGTCGTGGCCCTGGCCGATCGAGCCGGAGACCAGCAGGGCGTGCGGCATCTCAGCGCACCGGACCGGCGGCCCGGGCGTCGTCGCGGTACCAGTCGGCGTAGCGCCGCACGCCGTCGGTGAAGCTGGTGCGCGGCGACCAGCCGAGCAGCCGCTTGGCCTGGGCCGCGGAGATCCGGCGGCCCGCGTAGTCGGCGGTGCGGGCCGGGACGTGCTCGATGGCGACCGGGCCGAGCAGCCGGTCGACGGTGTCGGCGATCTCGCGGACGGAGACCGGCGTCGAGCCCTCCAGGGCGAAGGTCTGGTCCTCGGCGGCGGGGGAGAGCGCCCGGACGTGGGCGTCGGCCAGGTCCTCCACGTACACGAAGCTGCGGCTCTGCCGGCCGTCGCCGGCGATGGTGATCGGCCGGCCGGTCAGGGCGGCCTGGACGAAGCGGGCGACGACCAGCTCGTCGCGCATCCGCGGTCCGTACGGGATGCCGTACCGGAGGATGGTGAAGTGCTGCCCGTACAGCTCGCGGTAGCTGTGCACCAGCATCTCGGCGGCGAGCTTGGTGGCCACGTAGAGGTGGCCGCTGCGGTCGAGCTCGATCGGGGCGTGCTCGTCGAGCTCCTGCTCCTCGCCGTCGGGGGTGGGTTCGGCGGGCGCGGCGCCGTAGACCCAGACGGTGCTGGCGAGCACGGTGCGGCTGAGCCCGCTGCGCCGGGCGGCCTCCAGGACGGCCTCGGTGCCGTCGATGTTGGTGCGCACGGCCCGGACGGGGTCGGCGCTGACCCGCTCCACGTCGGCCATCGCGGCGAGGTGGAAGACGACCTCGCTGCCCGCGAGGGCGTGGCTCAGCCCGGGCAGGTCGAGGACGTCGATGCGGGCGTGCTCGGCGTCCGGGTTGAGGTACTTGTCGGTGGTGTCGACAACCAGCACGTCATGCCCGGCGGACACCAGCCGGTCCACGACGTGCGATCCGATGAAACCGCAGCCTCCGGTGACGGCTACTCGCACGTTCTCGCTCCTTCGCTCCGGGCGCCGGCGGCGGGCCGGCGCCCGCCGGGTCAGCCGGCCGCCCGCCGGTGGACGGCGGTGACGGCCTCGATCACCAGGTCGGTCTCGTCCTCGGTCATGTCGGAGTGCACGGGCAGGCAGATCTGCCGTGCGCAGACGTCCTCCGCGACCGGCAGCGGTGCGCCCCGGTGGGGGCCGAACACCGGCTGGAGGTGCAGCGGCAGGTCGTACACCTCGCCGGAGAGCCGCACGCCGTACTCCTCGGCGACCGCCCGCTTGAACCGCGCCCGGTCGACGCCGGGGGGCAGCAGGGCGACGTACTTGTAGTAGTTGCTGCGACTGCCGGGCGGTTCGGTGACCGGGGTGAGGCCGTCGAGCCCGGCGAGCGCGGTGTCGTACCGCTGGGCGACCCGGCGGCGGGTCTCCACGAACTCCTTCAGCCGCCGCAGGTGTACGGCGCCGACGACCGCGTTCAGCTCGCTCAGCCGCCAGGAGGCGCCCTCGCGCACGTGGTGGTTGGTGGTGAACGAGCCCTTGCCCTGGTCGCGGTGGATCCGGGCCTCGTCGCGCAGCTCGGCCGAGCCGGTGAGCACCATGCCGCCCTCGCCGCTGGTGACCACCTTGGTGGGGTAGAAGGAGAAGGCGCCGGCGAGTCCGAAGGTGCCGGCCGCGCGGCCCCCGAAGGTGCTGCCGTGCGCGTGCGCGGCGTCCTCGACCAGCGGGATGCCCCGGGCGTCGCACAGGGCCCGGAGGGCGTCCACCGCCGGGGTGATCAGCCCGCCGATGTGCACCAGCACGACGGCGGCGGTGTCGGGGGTGAGCGCCGCCTCGACGCTCTCGGGGCTCAGCGCCAGGGTCGTCGGGTCCACGTCGGCGAGGACGGGCCGGGCGCCGGCGTGCAGGACGGCGCCGGCGGTCGCGTAGAAGGTGACGGCGGGCACCACCACGTCGCGGCCCTTCACCCCGATCCCGCGCAGCACGATCTCCAGCGCCGCCGTGCCGCTGGCCACGGCCACCGCGTGCTCGGCACCGTGCTCGGCGGCGAACGCCTGCTCGAAGCGCTCCGTCCACGGGCCGAGGGTCAGCGCCCCGGTGGCGAGGATCTCGGTGACGGCGTCCGCGACGGCCGCACGGTCGCTCTCGTCGAACACGACGCGTGCGGCGGGGACCCTGGGTGGAACCGCCATGTGGCACCTCCGGCAGCAAGGGACCGGGGTCGGGCCCGGTCGTCCGGTCGTGGGGGAGCGCCGACCCGGATCTCCGGGTCGGCCAGGCCCTCACGCTACTTCGCCCGCCCGGGACCGGCCCGCCGCCGGAGCCCGTCCGGGGCCGTCCGTGCGGCGCCCGCCCCCGCCGCCGCACGGCTGCGCCCGGACCGGACCCGCCCGCGCGGCCCGCCGCGCACACGACGGCCCGACTGGGCCGGCCGGGTGATCGCCCGGGGCTGCGCCCGGCGTGCTCCCCTACGGCTTGCGGGCGATCGCGCCGTACATGCTGACCCGGTCCGCGCCCGGGGCCGGGGTCGCGTCGGGGCGCCGGAGCGGGACGGTGACGACGCCGGGCTCCAGCACGTCGAGGCCGGTGAGGAAGGCGCCGACCTGCTCCCGGGTGCGGCCGACCAGCGGGGCGGTGGCCCGGCTGTGGACGCCTGTGACGCGGTCCCGGACCTCGGCGGGGATGAAGCCGGCGGTGCCGTGCGAGAGGACCAGGTGGCTGCCGGGCGCGAGGGCGTCGAGCAGGGTCCGCAGCACGGCAGGCGCCGCGCGGCGGCCCGGCGCAGGATGGAGGGATGGGGGGAGGACGGCAGGCCCGGGCCGCGCAGGCCCGGGCTCCGCAGGACCGCCAACGGAGGTCGCGGTGATCGGTTCGGCTGACATCAGGGAGTGGCGCGGGAACGCCGTGCTCGACGAGAAGGGCCGCAAGATCGGCACGCTGGAGTCGGTGTACGTGGAGACCGCCAGCGACGAGCCCTGCTTCGCCACGGTCACGGTCGGGATGCCGACCCGCAAGCGCCTGGTCTTCGTCCCCCTGGACGGGGCGGTGGTGGGGCCCGCGTACGTCCGGGTGCCGTTCTCGCGCAACCAGGTCAAGCAGGCGCCCTCGATCGGCACCGACGACGTCCTGCCGGCCGCCGACGAGCCCGCGGTCTTCGCCCACTACGAGCTCGCCTACGTCTCGGGCGCGGGCGGCGAACGGCGCCTGGCCCGCCGCTGAGACCCCGGGCCGGCCGCACCGGCCGCCGATCCCGGCCCGCGCATACCCCGAGGGGTACACTCGGCGGGACGATCCCCGTGCGGAGGTGGCCGGACATGCAGGTCGACGACGAAGCGGTCGGTGCCGTACTGAACCGGTTGCGCCGCGCGCAGGGGCAACTCGCCGGGGTGATCGCGATGATCGAGGCGGGCCGGGACTGCAAGGACGTGGTCACCCAGCTGGCGGCCGTCTCCCGCGCGCTCGACCGTGCCGGCTTCAAGATCGTGGCGAGCGGTATGCGCCAGTGCATGGCCGCCGCGGACGGCGACGCGCCGCCGATGAGCGAGGCGGAGCTGGAGAAGCTCTTCCTCACCCTCGCCTGAGCCCGCGCCCGAATCTACGCCCGGGCTGTCGGCCCGCCCCCACGCGCTCCGGCGCCGGGGGCGGCCGTCCCCCGGATCAGAACGGCAGCTTCTCCAGCGCGATGCCGAACTCCGTCCGGTACGCCGCCAGGGCCGCCGCCTCGTCCAGCGGCTCCTCGGTGCGCCCGCCGTCGGCCGTGGTGCGGACCAGCTTGGTGCCGTTCCTGCTGCCGTTGATGGTGACCCGCCCCTCGGGGGTGAGCAGCGAGCAGGTCGTCCCGCGGGCGAACGGGGACGCCGGCGAGGTGGACTGGTACCAGCTGGTCGGGACGAAGTCCTTCAGCGCGTAGGGTCGTTGGTCGAGCCGGTACTGCAGCTCGCCGTTCATCACGATGTCGAGGTCGGCCGGGCCGTCCGCCCCGCCGTGCGGGACGAGGGTGAACACCCCGGCGCCGTCGGACTGTTCGCCGCGCTTGTCCAGGCGCAGCGGCGCCTGGCTGAACCGGCCGAAGCCGACGTCGACCAGCCACGGCTCGTCCAGGTCGACCCGTACGGCCGCATGGTCGAACGGCGGGCCGAGGACCCCGCGGTCGCTGACCCGGGCCGACAGCAGAGTGACCCGGTAGCCGAGCGCGTGCAGCAACTCGGCGAAAAGGCCGTTGAGTTCGTAGCAGAAGCCGCCGCGGCGGCGGGTGACCACCTTGTCGAAGAGCGCGGCCGGATCCAGCACGATCGGCTCGCCGAGATGGATGCTCAGGTTCTCGAAGGGCACCGCGTGGAGGTGCGCGCGCTGCAGGGCGGCGAGCCCGGCGAGGTCCGCACGGGGCGGGCGGGTGAGGCCGATCCGGGCGAGGTAGGCGTCGACCTGGGTGTCGTCGAACGCGCCGGGCGAAGTCGTTTGAAGATCCACCACCTCATTCCAACCGCTCGACGGGTATCCCGGCCATCGGTCGATGGACCTAGGTCCGAGGCCCGGCTCGCTGCCCGGCTCCTGCCTGCGCGTCGGCCGGCGCCCTTCCGGCGCCCCGTCCACCCCCCGCCGGCGCCCCGTCGGCCCCGGCCGGTGCGCGGACGGCCCCGAACCGGTGAACCCGCTGCCGTGGCGCGGCCGGTCGGCGGGGCCGCGGGGCTAGCGTCGGGCGCATGCCGAACACACCGCACAAGCAGAAGATCACCACCTTCCTCTGGTTCGACGACCAGGCGGAGGAGGCGGCCCGCTTCTACACCTCGGTCTTCCCGGACTCCCGGATCGTGGACGTGGCCCACTACAGCGAGGTGGGACCGGGCGTGCCCGGCACCGTGATGACCGTCGACTACGAGCTCTCCGGGCAGCGCTTCACCGCCCTCAACGGCGGCCCGCTCTTCACCTTCACCGAGGCGATCTCGCTCCAGGTGGACTGCGACGACCAGGCCGAGGTCGACTACTACTGGACGCGGCTGACCGAGGGCGGCGAGGGCGGCCAGTGCGGTTGGCTCAAGGACCGCTACGGCCTCTCCTGGCAGATCGTGCCCCGTCTGTTGATGGAGCTGGCCGCAGATCCGGACCGCACCCGGGCGGACCGGGTGATCACCGCGATGCTCCGAATGGGCAAGCTCGACATCCAGGGCCTGGTCGACGCGCACGAGGGCCGCTGACGCCCCGCCCCCCGACGCGCAGCGGGCTGCGCTCCCCCGAGTCGTGTAGACAGTGTCTACGGGCACCTGGTAGACACTGTCCATGCCTGTACCGTCCATGCCTGACCACCAGAACGAGCCGAGCCCGCTCCGGGAGCGGTTGATCGACGCCGGTGTCGAACTCGTCCACGCCGAGGGCGCCGGGGCCCTGGGCCTGCGCGAGATCGCCCGCCGGGCCGGCGTCTCGCACGGGGCCCCGCGCCGCTACTTCCCCACCCACCAGGACCTGCTGGCCGCCATCGCCCGGCGCGGCTTCGCGGAACTCGCCGCCCGCTTCGCCGCCGCCACCGACGGCATCGAGGCGCCCCGCGAGCGGCTGCGCGCCCTCTGCCGGGCCTACCTCGGCTACGCCCTGGAGCACCGGGGCATGTTCGAGCTGATGTTCCGCCACGAACTGCTCGACAGCGAGCGGCACCCCTCCGGGCGGGCCCCGCTGCGCGAGTCCACCCTCCCGCTGTTCGGCGCCGTGGTCGGACTGCTCACCGAGGCCGGGTACGAACGGCCCGAGCTGACCGCCGCCGCGCTCTGGGCCAACCTGCACGGACTCGTCCAGCTGTGGAGCTGGGGCAGCCTGCCACTAGTCCTCGGGGACGGGGGCGAACCGCAGCGGCTCCTCGACGTCGTCCTGGACGCCCACCTGGGGGGCGGTGCGCCGTGATCCGCCGCCGTACTCCCCGTGCTTCCCGTGCTCCGATGCCGCCCGCCGCCCCACCCACCGCCGGGGCCGTCGGGGCCGACGGGGTGGCCGGGGTCGCCCGGCGCCGCCTGGCCCTGCTGGTAAGCGCGGCCGGCGCGATGCTGGTGGCGCTCGACGGCACCGTGCTGATCATCGCCCAGCCCAGTCTGCAGCGGGACCTCGCCGCGACCACCACCCAGGTGCAGTGGACCAGCACCGGCTACCTGCTCGCCGTCGCCGCCCTGCTGGTCGTCGCCGGACGCCTCGGCGACCGGCACGGCCACCGGCGGCTGCTGCTCCTCGGGGTGCTCGGCTTCGCCGCCGCCTCCGCCGGGATCGCGCTCGCCCCGGGCGTCGGCTGGGTGATCGGCCTGCGCGTCCTGCAGGGGGTGTTCGGCGCCCTGTTGCAGCCCGCCACCCTCGCCCTGCTCCGCCAGGCGTACCCGGCGGACCTGATCGGGAGCGCCGTCGCCGTCCGCACCAGTGCGATCGGCCTCTCCGCGGCGGCCGGTCCGCTGCTCGGCGGCATCCTCGTCGACCACCTCGGCTGGCGGGCGGTGTTCGTGCTCAACCTCCCGATCGCCGCGGCCGTCGCGGTGGCCGCCCTCGCCCTCCGGCTGCCCGGTCCGGACCCGTCCGCCGCCCCGCCCGGACCGCGCCGGCTGGACCTGGCCGGCGCCGCCCTGCTCGCCACCGCCCTCGCCCTGCTGGTGCACACCCTGGCCGGGGTGCCCGAGTACGGCTGGCGCGACCCCCGCACCCTGGGCGGCGCCGCCGGCACGGTGCTGCTCGGTGCGCTCCTGGTCGGCCACGAGTGCCGGACGCCCGACCCGGTGGTGCCCGCCGCGGTGGCCCGCTCGGGGCCGCTGGCCGCCTCGATGGCACTGCTGCTCTGCGCGTCCGGCGCGCTGTTCGGGGCGCTGTTCGTCGCGACCTTCCGGCTCCAGGACGGTGCCGGGCTCGGTCCGCTGGAGAGCGCCCTGCAGGTGCTGCCGCTGACCGTGCTGATGGTGCTCGCCTCGCCGGTCGCGGCCCGGGCGGTGCGCCGCCTCGGTGCGCGCGCCACCGCGGTGGCGGGGGCCGGGCTGGTGCTGCTCGGTGCCGCGGGCCTGGCCCGGTACGGCGCCGACGCCGGACGGTTCACCGACGGTGCGGTCTTCGCCCTGCTGGGCGCGGGGTTCGCCGCGGTGATGGTGACCGCGACCGGAACAGTGGTCGGCGAGGCCCCGCCCGCCTACGCCGGGGTGGTCGGCGGCCTCAAGCAGACCGCGGTCAACATCGGCCCCACGCTGGGCATCGCGCTCGCGGCCGGCCTCTCCGTCCCCGGCGGACCGCCCTCGCAGGCCGGGATGCTAGGCCCGGTGGCCCTGGCGGCGCTCGGCCTGCTCCCGGCGGCGCTGCTGCCGGGCCGCACCCGGCGCGGTGCCACCGCCGGGGGGACGTCCGCTAATTTGGACCGAACCGCAGCTTCCACGGTGCCAGCGCCGACTCCACCTGCACCGACAGGCTCATCTTCGACGCGCCCGTGACCCGCTCCTCGAAGCGGATCGGCACCTCGACGATCCGCATCCCGCGGCTGACGGTGCGGTAGTTCATCTCGACCTGGAACGAGTAGCCGTTGCTGTGCACCGACGGGAGGTCGATCGCGCGCAGCGTCTCGGCCCGCCAGGCCTTGAAGCCGGCCGTGGCGTCCTTGACGTGCAGGCTCAGCACCGTGTTGACGTAGAAGTTCGCCCAGGCGGACAGCGCCTTGCGGTGCCACGGCCACTCCTCGGCGGTGGAGCCGCCCGGCACGTAGCGGGAGCCGAGGACGACGCCCGAGTCCCCGGCGAGCAGGGTCTCCAGCATCAGCGGGATGACCGGGGCCGGGTGCGACAGGTCGGCGTCCATCTGCACCACGATGTCGGCGCCCTCCTCCAGGGCCCGGGTCATCCCGGCGATGTAGGCGCGCCCCAGGCCGTCCTTCTCGGTGCGGTGCAGCACCCCGATCCGGCCCGGCGCGTCGGCCGCGAGCTTCTCGGCCACCTCGCCCGTCCCGTCCGGCGAGTTGTCGTCGACCACCAGCAGGTGCAGGTTCGGCAGCTCCAGCTCCGCCAGCTGCCCGGCGAGCACGGGGAGGTTCTCCCGCTCGTTGTAGGTGGGTACGACGACAACGACCTTCGGGTCGGCCTCGGCCATGTTCACATCCTCGCGCGATCACCAGGCCCGGACGGGCAGCCCGGTGCCGCTTCGGGGCGGCCGGTTGCCGCGGGACTGCGGTTCCTGTCGGTCGTGCGAGTCTAGAACGTGGCCGCCGCCGTTCACGAACTGCCGTGGCCGGTCGGGCTCCGGTCGCCGCCGGGCGGGCCCGCGGCCGGCCGGACGGGCCGTCAGCGGCTCGGGCGCGATCTCGTCCACATCGGCGCGACGAAGGCCACCAGGGCGACGGCGAAGCCGAGTTGGAGGGCGTGGCGGATCCAGTCGATTCCGCCGGTGTGGCGGACGCCGATCCAGCCGGCGACCGCGTTGCCGAGCCAGGCGCCGAGAGCGCCGAGCAGCATGGTGAGCCACCACGGGATGGCCTGCGGGCCGCGCAGGAGCAGCTTGGCGAGGAGGCCGAGCACCAAGCCGATGAGCAGGATCCAGAGGAGTTGGAACATCGCCTTCGTCCCTTCCGTGGGCCGCGCGGTCTGTCCTCCAGGATCGCGCCATTCGGCCGAAGGGGCACGTCGGAGGCCGTCCGGTCGGTCGTCCGGTCGGTCGGGTCGTCCGGTCGGGCCGCGGTGTGCGGCGGCCCGGAGCGGGCGGCGGAAGGGATCCGTCGCCCGCCCCGGGCCGGGGCGTCGGAGGGCCGGGTCAGGAGCGGTGGTCCAGCACGATGTCGGCGTGGCTGGCCAGCGGCCGCCAGCGCTCCACCGGCGGCTCGACCCCGGGCGCGGCCGGGGCCGGCACCGGCGGCGGGGGCAGCAGGTCGGCCTCCGGCAGCGGGCCGAAGTCCAGCCCGGTGAGCTGCACGACGTCGACCACCGGCACCTGGAAGGTGCGGAACGCGCCGAGCGGCGGCGGCTGGTCGGCCGCCTCGGCGTCGGCCAGCGCGGCGGCGGCGTCCGGCAGGTCGGGGCTCTGGTCGAGGATGTACGCGGTGGAGGCCAGCGCGCCGTCGTGGATGAAGCCGGTCACCTTCCAGAACGACAGGGGGATCTGCACCCCGCGGTAGCGCGGGTCGTCCGGCCGCAGCACCGGGCCGGTGAGCACCACCAGCTTGCGGTCGAACAGCGCGGCGTGGTCCAGCAGGAAGTTCTCCAGCCCCTGCCAGACCTCCTTGCCCTGGTTGAAGGCGGAGTGCTGCGGGGCCGCGTTGGTGAAGTGGAAGGTGTCGGCGTTGGCCGCCTTGACGTCCTTCTCGCCGCCCCAGACCGGGTCCAGCCGGCGTACGAGGTGGCCGCGGTCGAAGTCGTTGTCGACGTACAGCGCGTTGTCGGCCTGGTGCCCGTCCGGCATCCGCGGGTCGAGGCGCCACTGCCCCTCCCGGTCCAGCGCGACCAGCTGCCGGCCGTCGATGGCCACGGCCGTCGAGGCGGCCAGTCGCCGGTCGGGGCGCATCACCACGCTGAAATGGGTGTACGGGAGGGTGACCGTGGTGATGCGGGGGTCGGTCGGCAGGGGCAGCGGGACGACCGGTCCCAGGAAGGCCGGGTCGTATCCGGTGCGCCGGGCGAGGTCGGCGGCACTGGCGGCGTCGGGGGCCGCGTCGGGTGCGGCACCGGGGAGGTAGACGGTCCCGCCGTCGAGGCGGTCGGGGTCGGGGTGAGGGTATGCCATACACCGATGGTCACCACCGTCCCCGGCCCCGTGCCCTCCGGAGCTACGCCGACCGGGGAGGGGCGCACGCCTGGCCTGGTGCGCCCCGCGGGGCGTGGAGTCGGGTCCCTGGTGGCTTCGGTGGCTGCCGGGGCGGGTGAGGTCGCGTCCGGCGGAGTGGTGTATCGACGGCCACTCGGTGATCCTGCTTCAGGCTGGGCGGATAGGGCGGGGGTGGTCTCGTCGGGGGTTCTCCCTTGATCGGGTGGAGGGGCGGCAGGCCGAGGATCTCGGACCCGATGTAGCGGCGCTGCTTGGCCCATTCGTAGTCGTGCCGAACCGTGGGACACCGTCGCCAAGCCCGTCGGCTGGCCGGACAGCAACAGCACCTTGCCATGCGAGCGGGAACAGCTGATGCGCAGCCTCAAGATCAGCGAAGAGGTCGGCGCGAACAGCCAGGCCGTCGCCGGCCTGCTCGCCACCACCCGGCGCAAGGGCCTCACCCGCATCGAGGCCGACGTGCTTCAGCGCATGGGGTGCGGCCGGTAGGGCGGGCGCTCCTCGGTGGCCTGGGGTTCACAGCCCACCCTCGGCGCCGGGAATCGCGTCGAGCCGGCCCGACGAGCAACGTTCTGTCAGGCATTGGCCGGCCGCAATCCCGGCACAACCGTCTGGTGCGGGATCGCCGAGCCCCGGTACGCCAGTTTTAAGAACGAACGTTCTTGACTGACCGTTCTTGAACTCGTATGGTCGACGGCATGGGAAGACCACGAGCCTTCGACGAAGGCGAGGCCGTTCAGGCGGCAGCTCGGCTGTTCGCCGCCCGGGGTTACGAGGGAACCTCGGTGGATGATCTGGTCACGGGTATCGGCGTGCACCGGGGCAGCCTCTACAAGGTGTTCGGCAGCAAACGCGGCCTCTATCTCGCCGCACTGCGCCACCACCTCGACCAGGAGATCCTGCCGCTCGCGGCTGCCCTGGCCACCGCATCCGACCTGCCGGGCGTACTTGTCCGTGCCGCCGCCTGCTACGACGGCGGGCCGGCCGCGGGGCTGCTGCTGCTCGCGGCCGCCGAACAGGCCCCGGCGGACCCGGAGGTCGCCGCCCTGGTCGAGGAGGGGCTCCGGGCGCTCGACCGGGCGATCGGTGAGGTCCTCACGACCGCGCACTCCGCGCCTGCAGAAGCTGACGGTCTGGCACGCGTGCTCGCCTCGACCGTTGTCGGGGTCCGTCTGAGGACTCGGGCAGGCGCCGGCGCGCCCACCCCTGCAGCGCTGCTGACGCTCGCCGGACAACTGAACAATCCTGCCGATTCCACCAAGAACTGAGGAGCACCTGTGGCCAGCATCGCCGTCACCGACGAGAGCCTCGTCGTCGAGATCGAGGGTCTCGACAAGCTGTGGGCGTTCAAGAGCCGGATAGAGATCCCGCTCGGCAACGTCCGGGGAGCGACGCTCGACCCCGGAATCGTGCGCGAACCCAAGGGGCTCCGGATGGGTGGTACGCACTTCCCCGGACTGATCACAGCCGGCACCTTTCGATCCGGGGGAGAGTGGGTCTTCTGGGACGTCAAGGACCCCGCGAAGGCGGTCGTGATCGAGCTCGCCGACGAGCGGTACAGCCGCCTGGTCGTCGAGGTCTCCGACCCGCGCACCGCAGTGGGCCTCATCGAGGCGGCCAAGCGCGCGGCCTGATGCGAGCACCGATCCCCGCCCGGGGGCCGGGCCCCGGGGAATCAGGCGCGGGCGTGCTCGACCAGCGTGATCCTGTTTGCAGGACGGCAGTTGGACCTGGTGCGAGCTCCGCGGCATCGAGTACGGCGTAGCGTGCTCGGCAGCCCCCTCGTGGTGGCCTGGGCCACGACTCCTGCGGCGCCGTCGCGGCCACCCGCAGCGCGGTGGAGGGCGGCACCACCGCGGGCGGCTTCGTGCGGGACGTGATCGAGCGCGTCACCCCGAGCGTGCTCGGCGCCCGGGCCGCCGGCCGCACCGACGACGAGATCTTCATCGACACGTCACGACCCACCCCTGCTGGGCCCGGCCCCGGTGCTCCCGCTACCGGCCCCGGTGTCGCCGCCCGTGCTGTCTCCGTCGCTACGGGCCGGTTTCGGCGCCGATGCCGCTGCGCCGGCGGCGAGCAGGGCGCGCCGGCGGTACTCGGCCGCAGCCTCACGTTGACCGTCGGCCTTGAGCGTGTCGGCGGCCAGCCGGTAAGCGGCGGCGAGGGCGGGCCCATACGTGCCCGGGTTCTCATCGAGGTGGGGGCCGACCGCCTGGGCTGCCTCGGCGGCGTCCCGCCACGCTCCCGCCACATCCCCGGGCAGCAGGGAACGCCCCCGCTCGACCAGTACCACCGACAACCCCACCCGCGAATGTGCCGTGACCGGATGAGCGTCCCCCAGCACCCGCGCCCGGCCTCCCACCACTGACCGCAGCAACGCGATGGCCTCCGCGGTGCGTCCGGCCTCCCGGTAGGAGGCCGCGAGGTTGCCGCGCGCGGTGAGGGTGTTGGGGTGGTGGGTACCCAGCAGACGCTCGGCGTCGGCGAGGACCTGCTCCTGCAGCAAGAAGGCCTCGCTGGTGCGCCCGGCCTGGTGATAGGACGCGGCGAGGCCGTTGCGAGCGTTGAGAGTCTCGGGGTGGTCGGTGCCGATGATGCGTTCGCGGTCGGCGAGGACCTCCTCCTGCAGCGCGATGGCCTCAGTGGTGCGTCCGGCCTCCCGGTAGGACGCGGCGAGGCTGCCGCGCGCGGTGATCGTGTCGGGGTGGTCGGTGCCGATGATGCGTTCGCGGTCGGCGAGGACCTGCTCCTCCAAGGCGATGGCCTCAGTGGTGCGTCCGGCCTCCCGGTAGGACGCGGCGAGGTTGTGGCGGGTGCTGAGGGTGTCGGGGTGGTGGGTGCCGAGGATGCGTTCGCGGTCGGCGAGCACCTGCTCCTGCAGCGCGATGGCCTCAGTGGTGCGTCCGGCCTCCCGGTAGGACGCGGCGAGGCTGGCGCGCGCGTTGAGGGTGTCGGGGTGATGGGCGCCGAGAACACGCTCGGCGTCGGCGAGGACCTGCCCCTGCAGCACGATGGCCTCCGCGGTGCGTCCGGCCTCCCGGTAGGAGGCGGCGAGGTTGCCGCGCGCGGTGAGGGTGTTGGGGTGGTGGGTACCCAGCAGACGCTCGGCGTCGGCGAGGACCTGCTCCTGCAGCAAGACGGCCTCCGCGGTGCGTCCGGCCTGCCAATAGGACGCGGCGAGGTTGCCGCGCGCGGTGAGGGTGTCGGGGTGGTCGGTGCCGAGAACACGCTCGGCGTCGGAGACGACCTCCTCCAGCAGCGCGATGGCCTCCGCGGTGCGTCCGGCCTGCCAATAGGACGAGGCGAGGTTGTCGCGCGTGGTGAGGATGTAGGGGTGATCGGGGCTGAGAAGGCGCTCGGCATCAGCGGCAAGCTGGTGCCAGTACCGGACGGCGGCATGGTTGAGGCCGGCATGGAGCAGACCGAGGCCGGCGCGCCGGAGGGCTGGGTGGGCGCCGGTGTCCGGGTACCAGAAAGCATCCGGGTCGTGTGCGCTGAGGAGGTCGGTGTTGGTGCGCAGGACGGTGGCGAGGTCGCGGTCGTGGTGGTCTTCCTTCGGCCAGGCATGGTGGAGGGCATGTCCGGCGGCCTGGAGAAGGGTGGTGCGGCGCGACAGGCAGGGGGTGCTGTCGCGAACCGCGTGCTGGACGAGGCGGTGGATGCGCACCGTCCCCCACCTGCCGGCTGAGCCGATCCGGCCCGGCGCCCCACCGCTCGTGTCCCTGGTGTCCTGTTCGGGGTCAACGGGGGTCGGGGCGTGGTCGAGGAGGTTGAGGCGATGCAGGACGGCCAGCGCGTCTTCGACGTCCACCTCGTCGACCGGCACGATCTCGCCCTCGTCCCCGCTCTCCGTGCCCGCCTGTCCGTCCGATGCGGTGACCGGCTGCAATCCGCCGTCGGCTCCACCTGTCACCGGCCGCCCGGCCCAGGCGAGGTAGACGCGGGCGGCGTGGGTCATGAGGACCAGGTCGGGGATCCGGTCGGGATCGAGGACGGCTGCGAGTTCGAGCAGAGGGCGGGCGAGGCCCGGGGGGTGCTGGTCGTCGGCTTGTTCGATGGACAGGTCCCACAGGGCGGCGACGGTGCGCTGCTGCTGGTCCGGCAGGCCGCCGATGTCGGGCAGGCTGCGCTCCAGCCGGCGGGCTCGGTCGGCGAGGAGTGCGCGGTAGCGGGCGATGGTGCGGGGGGTGCCGGCGAGGTAGGCGGCGGCCTGGGCAAGGGCGATCGGCAGATGCCCGAGGTCCGCTGCCAACGCAGCGTACTGCTGGTCGGTGTCGCCGCGGCCGGCGCGTTCGGGCCGGTCCAGGGCCCGGCGCAGGTAGGTAAGGGACTGCTGCGGTGTGTAGACGCCGACGGGCAGCAGGGTGCGGGTGGAGGTGGTCCAGACGGGGTGGCGGCCGCGAGTGGTCACCACCGTCCGGCCCAGCAGGATCTCGGGAGGCCACAAGCCGGTCAGCGCCCCCGGCTCGGCTACGTTGTCCAGCACGATCAGCCACCGGCGCCCGCCGCTGCGCAGCCAGGCCAGGAACCCCGCGGCGGCGTCCTCGGCGTCCGCGGTGTCGTACCGGCCCGGCTCCACAGATCGGGCCGCCTGCGCGTAGGCGGTGGTGACGGCCTCGGGGTGGTCGGCGTTCACCCACACCACCAGATCCACCACCCCCACCGCCCCCACCGCCCCATCGGCCGGGTCCGGACCAGCGGTATCCGTGCGGGCCGGACCACTGTCGGCCCACCCCGCCGCGGCCGCAGCCAGCCCGCCGGCGGTCGACCCCTCCGGCCCCCTACCCGGCACGCTGCCCGGGCCCGGGCCGCCCGATCGGGCCCCGGCTGTCTGCGCACCCTGCGGGTCCTGGGCGGCTGCGGCCTGGGACGCCTGCCAGACCCGGTTGGCGTAGTGGGCGGCGAGCTGGGTCTTGCCGACCCCGCCGGTGCCGGTCACGACCTGCCCGAGCACGGCCGCGCCACCGCCTGCGAGCGCGGCCTGGAGGGTGTCGGCTTCGGGACGGTGCTGGAAGTAACCGGCCGGGTTCGGGATCTGTCCGACCAGCACCGGCCACTCCACCGCACCGGCTGGCGCCCGGTAGACGTTGTTGACGGTCAGGTCCCCGCCGACCGCCGTCGCTCCCGAGGTGGCGGTCACCACTCGCACCGAAGACGGTGCTTCCGCGGCGAGTTCCGCAGGGAGGCAGTCCCCAACGCTGCCGCCCCGTCCGCCGGAGCCCAGGGGCAGGTCTGGCATCGGCGCCGCACGCCCGCCCGGAGACCCGGCTGCAGTGTCCTGGCGCCCGCCCGGGCCGGTGTCCCCCGCACCCTTCACGGCGTTGACATGCGTGCCCGCCGCGCTCCCATCGTCCGGTCCGGTGCCCCCTGTGCATTCCGGTCCGGGGGCGCTGTCGGTCTTCCTCGTCCTCCTGCCCCAGGGCCAGGTGGGCGGAGTCATGACCGGGGCCCGGTCGGGTCGATGCCGTAGGCGTCACCGCCGACGGCGATCGAGCCGGGGCCCTCGGCCCGCACGACGCGCTTCTCGTGGTGGGGCCGGCTGCCGTCGCCGCCCTGGGCGGGCGGCTGCGGTCCCGTGACGGCGAGGTTCCCGCCGACGGAGAAGCCGCCGCCCTCGGCTGTCACCTCCCGTTCCTGCGTGCCACCGGCCCCGTCGGCAGGGGCCCCGGGAGGCGCGGGACTGCTTCCGTCCTGTGCCGCACGGGTTCCGCCGCCCTGCGGGTCAGCCGGGTGTTCCCGCAGCCCTCCGCGGACCGTGAACGCCAGACCCGCCAGCGCGGCGAGAGCCCCGACCACGCTCGCGACCCGGTCGGCGCTCTCCAGATCCACCGCAACCGAGACCACCACCGACCCGGCCCCGGCAGCAGCACACACCCCAGCCACCGCCCACCACACCCGCCGACGCACCCGGCGCACCCCCCAACTCCCCATCGGCACAGCCCACGTGGCCGGAATTGTCCCACCCCCAGAGCCCTCCCGTACGGCCCACGGCACAACAGCGGAACGCTGAGCAAGCTCTTTCGAAGGGGCCGCGGTGATCACCGGGATCGGGCGCTACGGCCCGGGCGGCCATGCCCGCTACGAGCCCTACCCGGCGGATCCGGCCGACTGGGACTCTGCCGGTGACACCCCTCGAACCCGGGGCCGGCCGCACCGCCCGCTGGGACTGGGCGGCCTGGATGTGGTGGGCCAGGAACTGCGTGATCTGCGCGCCGAAACCATACCTCCACCTCCCCGGCGCCCGCCGACGCAACATCCCCCGAACTGCGCACCGTCCTCGCCTCGCCGACCGCCTCGCCCACCAGGAACCGTTCGCCCAGAGGCGGCCAGTTCGGTCGCGGATGACATGAAAGGGCACTGCCCTGGGGGAGTTGGGGGCGGAATGGGTGACGGTGGCTACAAGGTTGACGGTCGATGGGGGAGCGGGGCCACGAGACGGAAGCGGGGCTGGCCGTGCAAGGGCGAGTCGGTCGGCGAGCCCCGGGGTCAGGCCGGATGTCCGGCGTCGATGTCCGCGACATCGCCGAGGCGGAGCGGACCGCGC